>JALYVL010000339.1 GCA_030853285.1 Actinomycetota bacterium
GGACTTCGCCGCGGCCGCGCGGCACGAGCTGCGCACCCCGTTGACCGCCATGCGCACCGACCTGGAGGTGCTGGGAATGGACCGGCTGGGGGAGACCGAGCGCAAGCAGGTGTTGGCCGATCTCCTGCGCACGCAATCTCGCGTGCAGGACACCCTCACCGCCCTGGGACAGCTCGCCGCGGGTGACCTGGCCGACCCCGCGGCGCGGACCGAGCTGGAGCTGACCGAGCTGCTGTTCCGGGTGGCCGAGGAGGCGATGCGCGTGTCGCCTGAGGTGACGGTCGTCGTCCGCGACGGTCCCCCCGTCGTCGTCCTCGGCTGGCCGGCAGGGCTGCGGCTGGCGCTGGACAATGTGGTGCGCAACGCAATTCGCCACGGCCGGGCCAGCCGGGTGGAGTTGGGGGTGGCGGCCACCGGTGGCGGTGCGGAGCTCACGGTCGACGACAACGGCGCGGGTATGCCACCCGACGAGTGTGATCGCGTGTTCGGGCGCTTCGCCCGCGGCAGCAATGCGGTGGGGTCCGGCTCGGGGCTCGGCTTGGCGCTGGTGGCGCAGCAGGCGGCGCTGCACGGGGGCACCGCGCGCCTTGAGGCCAGTCACCTGGGTGGGGTCCGGGCGGTCATCGTGGTGCAAGGTTTCTCTGGGCATGCTGTGCGCGAAGCTACGATTCACTAGCTTTTGCTTCTATTTGGTGGGGGCACGAACAGCAGTGCTCGGTTCTGGATTTCGGGGGCGGCGGCCATCCACACCGGCTACCTCGACGAGGCGTGTATGGACCGCGCACCCTCGACGTTGTCATCGTCACGGGCCCTTGATGGCCTCGAAGCGCTGCAGCGCTACCAGTCGCTCCTGCTTGTGGTCGACCAGCGGCTCCGGATAGCCGCGCGGCGGGCCGTCCGGCAAGGTGTGCACCGCCTTGCCTGCGATACCGCGCAACTCGGGCACCCATCGCCGCACGTACGCGCCGTCGGGGTCGAACTTCTGCCCCTGGGTGGTGGGGTTGAACACCCGAAAATACGGCGACGCGTCGGTGCCTGACCCGGCCGTCCACTGCCAACCGTGCTGGTTGGACGCCAGATCACCGTCGACGAGATGGGTCATGAAATGCCGTGCGCCCCACCACCACGGCAGATGCAGATCCTTGACGAGGAACGAGGCGACGATCATCCGCAGCCGGTTGTGCATCCACCCCTCGGCCAGCAGCTGTCGCATCCCGGCGTCCACCATGGGAAACCCGGTACGGCCCGCACACCAGGCGTCGAAATCGCGTCGCGCCGCAGCGCCGGAATCGTGGGCGATGGCGTCGTAGCGCCGGTCGTAGTTCGTCCGTGCGCTGTCCGGGCGCCGGTACAGAACGTCGGCGTAGAACTCCCGCCAGGCCAGCTCGCTGCGGAAGGTGTCCGCGCCCGCACCGGTGCGCCCCCGGAGATCGTGCAGCAGCGTGCGGGGATGCACCGTGCCGAACTTGAGGTGCGCCGACATGCGACTGGTCTCGTCCAGGTCGGTACGGTCTCGGCGCTCGGCGTATTTGTCAATGCCGTCCTCGCGGAACGCCTTCCACCGCTTGCGAGCACCACGCTCTCCGGCCGCGGGCAGGGCGACGTCACCGAGCTCGTCGTCTTCGGGGATGGGCACCCGCAACGCAGCGGGCGGTTCCAACCAATTCACTGTGGACTTGCTCGTGGCTGCCGGGGTGTGCCAGCCGTGCTCGGCCCAGGCGCGGCGGAACGGAGTGAACACCCGATACGCCTCGCCGTCGGCCTTGATCACCCTGCCCGGGGCCACAGCGTACGGCGAGCCCGTGGACACCAACTCCACCTCACCCAGCGCTTCGGCGACGGCGGCGTCGCGCCTGCTGCCGTACGGTCCGTAGTCGGCGCTGATGTGCACACTGTGCGCGTCCACCGAGCGCGCCACCTCGGACAGCACCTGCACCGGGTCGCCGCGAACCACCAGCAGACGACCACCAAGGGCCTCGTCGAGCTCCCGCAGGCAACGGTAGAGGAACGTCCGTCGCGGGGCACCCGACGGCGCAAGCAGCCGCGAATCGAGCACGAACAACGCCAGCGCATGCTCGGCGCGATCGGCGGCGGCCAATAGGGTCGGCAGGTCGCTCAGCCGTAGGTCCCGCCGGAACCAGACGACTGCCGTCGCGCTACCCAACGTCGAGTAGGTCGATCACGAAGATCAGCGTCTGACCGGACAGCCGGTGACCCCCGCCCGCCGGCCCATAGGCCAAGTGCGGCGGGATGACCAGCTGGCGGCGTCCGCCGACCTTCATGCCGGGGATGCCGTCCTGCCAGCCTTGGATCAGTCCCTGCAGCGGGAAGCTGATCGACTCGCCGCGGTTCCATGAGGAGTCGAACTCCTCGCCGGAGTCGAACTCGACGCCCAGGTAGTGGACCTGCACCTTCGCTCCGGGCACCGCCTCGGCTCCTTCACCCACTACGAGGTCGGTGATCTGCAACTCGGCGGGGGCGTCGCCGCCGGGGAAGTCGATCTCGGGCTTGCTCACGCTCAGCTCCTTCAGCGGTTGGACAGGTCGACGTAGCTGCGCTCGGTCGCCCCGGTGTACACCTGGCGCGGACGGCCGATCTTGGTTTCGGGGTCCTCGATCATCTCCCGCCAGTGCGCGATCCACCCCGGCAGCCGTCCCATCGCGAACAGC
>JALYVL010000340.1 GCA_030853285.1 Actinomycetota bacterium
CACCACCACCTGGGCCCGGTCGAGCTCCACACCCGAGGAGCAGGACGCGACCGCGGAGTAAAGCTCCCGGTTGTGCATCACGTCGGCGTCGGTCGGCATCTCGATCTCACCGAGCGCCACCGCGATCCCGAGCGCCGTGCCGCCGTTGGAGAGGTCCATCGACTCGTGGGTCTGCTCGGTCCACACCGTCTTGCCGCGGCTCTTGGCGTCGCGGATCGTGTGGATCGTCAACAGCGGGGTCTTGGTCTGCACGTAGTGCACGTCGGCCGGATTGGTGATGCCTGCTGCCGCCATCGCGTCCTTCACGGCGGCGGCGACCTTGGTGATCATCGCGGTGCGGCCGATGTCCTCGGGCAGCAGCTGCTCGCTCATGGCGACGCCCACGGTCAGCCGCGGCTCGTCGGTCTGCTGCGCCTTCTCGGCCGGCACGGTCGCGAAGATGGTCGCGTGCGGGCTGATCACCCCGTCGGTGCCGCCGGACCAGACGATGGGGATGTCACCGACCGCAGCGGCGTCGCGGCTGCCCTTGGCGGCAAGCACCTCCCGGAAGGCGCGGTCGGCGATGATCCGGGTGTAGTCGTTGACGCCGCCGTTGCCCTCGGTCTTGCCGATGACGGCGACCACACGGTCGGCGTCCAGCACACCGTCGTCGATGAGCTTCGCCAGCTCGCTGGCATCGGACACGTTGTGCAGCGGGACCTTGCGGACCTCAATTGCCTCGGGCACTGAACTCTCCTTTGATGGGTGGGTGGATCACGCTGTGACGATGGTTCCTGCGGTGCCGGCGAGGGCACCGGCGATCTGGTGCAAGGAGGTGATGACCGACCGACCGCCGGCCTCGGCGAAGCGGCAGGCGGCGTCGACCTTGGGTCCCATGCTGCCGCCCGCGAAGTGGCCCGCTTCGGCGAGCTGCCGCAGCTCGGCGGCCGTCACCGCACCGATGGGGCGCGCCTCGGGAGTACCCCAGCCGATGATCGCGGCGTCGACGTCGGTGGCGATCACGAGCACATCCACCTCGAGCTGCGCAGCAAGCACGGCGGCGGTGAGGTCCTTGTCGATCACCGCTTCGACGCCGCAGAGCTCGCCACCCGCACCGCGGACCACGGGGACGCCGCCCCCACCCGCACAGACCACCACGCAGCCGGCGTCGAGCAGCGTGGTGACCGTGGGCGCCTCCAGGCACTCAAGGGGTTCCGGCGACGCCACCATGCGTCGCCAGCCCCGCTCGCCGCGGTCCTCCCAGATCTGGCCGTGGTCGATCATCAGCTTCGCCTCCTCCGCGGGCAGGTAGCGGCCGATGGGCTTGCTGGGCGCGGCGAAATGCGGGTCGTCAGCGGAGACCAGGGTTCGGGACACGAGCACGGCCGAGTGGGTCGCGCAGTCGCGCTCGGCCAGCGCCTGATCGAGCGCATTCAACACGAGCACCCCGATCGTCGCCTGGGTCTGGGCCCCGCACCAGTCCAACGGGACCGGCGGCACCACCGAGGCGGCGATCTCGTTCTTGACCAGGAGATTGCCGACCTGCGGCCCGTTACCGTGCGTCAACACCACCTCGGCGCCGTCGGTCACGATGTCGGCCACCGCACCCATCGCCGCGACAACCGCCAACCGCTGGTCGTCCGGATGGGCACGACCGTCCTGCGCGGTCATGGCGTTGCCGCCCAAAGCAATCAGTACTCTCACGGTGCTCACGCTAGTGACGTCCCTCGTCGGCGAGCATCGGCAATGCTTGCCCAAACGGGCGTCGTCCTTGGTCACATTGCCACGCCGAGTCGCCGGTATCGGGTCAGGCGTGTGGCGCGCAGGTCGGCCGGCGACCTGGACAGCAGCATCGCCAACTCGTGTTCCAGCACACCACCGAGCCGGCCCAGGAACGCGGCGGGTTCGTCCGCAGCGTCGGGGTGCTCGGCCACGATGCGGTCGACGATGCCGTTGCGCAGCAGGTCCAGGCTGCGCACCCCTTGGGCATCTGCCATCTCCGCCGCGCGGTCGGTGGTGTGAAATCTGATCGCGGACGCGCCCTCCGGCGGCAACGGGGACAGCCAGGCGTGCTGCGCGCAGAGCACCCGGTCTGCCGGCAGCAGGGCCAGCGCTCCCCCGCCTGCGCCCTCGCCGAGCAGCAGGCAGATCGTCGGGGCGTTCAGCGTGGTGAGCTCCACCAGGCAGCGGGCGATCTCCCCGGCCAGGCCGCCCTCTTCGGCGTCCTTGCTGAGCGCCGCGCCTGCGGTGTCGATCACCGTGACCAGCGGCAGTGCCAGCTCGGCCGCGAGCCGCATCCCGCGGCGCGCCTCCCGGAGGCCCGCCGGGCCCAGCGGCTGATCGGTGTACCGCCGGTCCTGACCGAGCACGACGCAGGCCGCGGGCCCGAAGCGCGCCAGGGCCAGCAGCAGACCGGGTTCGTACTCGCCCTCGCCCGTGCCCTGCAGAGGCGTCACCGTGTTCGCGGCAAGCTTCAGCAGCGCCCGCACGCCGGGACGGTCGGGGTTGCGGGAGCGTTGGATGGAATCCCAGGCGGGGACGTCCGGCAGTGACTCGAGCGGCAGGTTCGGCACCGCTGGTGGTGGTTCCCTGGGCGCGCAGAGCACCGCCAGCGCGGCGATGGCCACCGGCCTCAGGGCCACCGGCGCCACCACGGCGTCCACCAGACCGTGGGCGGCCAGGTTCTCCGC
>JALYVL010000341.1 GCA_030853285.1 Actinomycetota bacterium
AACAGCGACACCTCGGGGCCGTCCAGGTAGCTCTCCAGCAACACCGGGTGCCCGTCCTCCAGCAGCGACGCGGCGTGCCTGCGGGCGGCATCACGGTCGTCGGTCACCACCACGCCCTTACCCGCCGCCAGCCCGTCGTCCTTGACCACCCAGTGCGGACCAAAGCGGTCCAACGCGGCGTCGAGCAAGGCAGGGGTATCGACGATCTCGCTGTGCGCCGTACGCACCCCGGCCGCGGCCATCACGTCCTTGGCGAAGGCCTTGGAGCCCTCGATGCGCGCGGCGGCGGCGGACGGCCCGAAGCAGGCGATGCCAGCCGCGCGCACAGCATCAGCCACCCCCAGCACCAGCGGCACCTCGGGGCCGATGACCACGAGGTCGGCATCCACGGTCCGCGCCAAGGCGGTTACCGCGGCACCATCCACCACGTCCACCGGATGCTGCTCGGCGATACGCGCGGTGCCCGCATTGCCCGGTGCACAGAACAGCTCGGTGACGACGGGGTCACGGCGCAATGCCAGCAGGAGGGCGTGCTCCCTGGCACCGGAGCCGATCACGAGGACGCGCACGGAGGTAGAGGCTACGGTGCTCCCGTTGGCTTGCGCAGCACGCTCACCGCGAAGTCCGCGCCGCCGTGCCACGGACGCAGATCCCAGGTCGCAAAGCGGTGCTCGAGGGTGAGGCCGGCGGCGGCGAGGTGTGTATCGAATGCACTCAGTGGGTAGCCGCGCTCCAGCCCGAAGCCCACCACCACGAAGCCGTCGTCCCGCAGGTGTGCCGCGAGCCGCTGGAGCACAACCGGTTCGCTTCCCGGCGCCACGAATGCCATGACGTTGCCGGCCACCACGGCGCCGTCGAAGAGCTCCGACTCCCCGGCCGCGGCCAGGTCCAGGACGGCGAGGTCGGCCACCACCCAGTGCGGGCCGGGGTAGTCGGCCTCCGCCGCGGCGATCAAGGCCGGGTCGGCATCGACCCCGACAACACTGTGCCCGCGGGCGGCGAGCGCAGCGCCGACACGTCCTGGCCCGCAACCGGCGTCCAGCACACGCGATCCGCGGCGCAGCATGGCATCGAGCATCCGCGCCTCCCCGTCCAGGTCGGCGCCGTCGGCGGCCATGGTGCGGAAACGGTCGATGTACCACTGGGAATGCTCAGGTCCGTGATCGGTCACCCACCGCGTCGGTTCACTCATGGGGTCACGGTAGTCAGTCGACGGCGATGAGCGGGTAGACGCCGTTCTCGTCGTGCACCTCACGCCCGGTGACCGGAGGATTGAACACGCACAGCATTCGCATCCGGGTCCGCGGTTCCACGGTGTGCCGCTCGTGCCCGTTGAGCAGGTACATGGTGCCCGGCGCCAACGGATACTGCTCCCCGGTCTCGCGGTCGGTCAGCGTGCCTTCGCCCTCCACCAGCCAGACCGCTTCGACGTGGTTGGCGTAGTGGAATTCGTTCACGGTGCCCGGCTGGATCACGGTCTCGTGGAAGGAGAACCCGACGCGGTCGCCGCCGAGGATGATGCGCTTGCTGGTCCAGTTGCCGTTCTTACTGCTGACATCACGGTCGGTGCCGGTGATCTCATCGGTGGTGCGAACGATCATGGGTGCCTCCAAAGCTGGTGGCCGTCTAATGCGGCACATTCGTCTCGCCAACAGTTTGTACACAACTAACATTTCTTACGAACCGACGGGCGGTGCTCGCTATCCTCTCAAGCGAAACCCGGCCGAACCAGGCCGCACCCCGCCGGTTCGGTGGCTAAGAGCTGACGATATCGGTGGCCTCGGCCAGGAGCTTCAACCCATGGTCGAGCTCGTCCTCGCTGATGGTCAGCGCGGGCAGCAACTTGACCACCTCGTCCGAGGGACCGGCGGTTTCGGCGAGCAGCCCGTTGTCGAAGGCGAGCGAGCAGACCTTGCCTGCGAGCTGGGCGTCGGCGAACACCAGCCCTTGGGCCAGGCCGCGCCCGCGGGTGCTCACGCCGTCGTACTTCGCGGCCAGGGCAGTGAATGCGTCGGCAATCCGAGCACCCTTGGCCATGGTGCCCTGCTGCAGCGCGTCGTCGCCCCAGAACTGCTCCAACGCCACCCGGGCGGTGACGAACGCGGGATTGTTGCCGCGGAAGGTGCCGTTGTGCTCAGCCGGTTCCCAGACGTCGAGCTCGCGCTTGAACAGAGTGAGCGCCATCGGCATGCCGTAGCCGCCGATGGACTTGGACAGGCAGACTATGTCCGGGGTGATGCCCGCAATCTCGAAGGAGAAGAACGGACCGGTGCGGCCGCAGCCCATCTGCACGTCGTCCACGATGAGCAGGATCTCGCGCTGCGCGCACAGCTCGGCCAGCGCCTTGAGCCATTCCGGACGAGCCACGTTGACGCCGCCCTCGCCCTGCACCGTCTCCACGATCACCGCAGCAGGGCGGTTGAAGCCGCTGCCGGAGTCGTCCAGCACCCGCTCGAGCCAGCCGAAGTCCTCGACGGTGCCATCGAAGTAGTTGTCGTAGGGCATGGGCGTGGAGTGCACCAGTGGAATGCCGGCGCCGCCGCGCTTCATGGAGTTACCCGTCACCGACAGCGCACCCAGGGTCATCCCGTGAAACGCGTTGGTGAAATTGATGATCGACTCGCGACCGGTCACCTTGCGGGCCAGCTTC
>JALYVL010000342.1 GCA_030853285.1 Actinomycetota bacterium
GGTCGTAGTAGCCCGCGCCCCGGCCCAGGCGGGTACCGTGGCGGTCCACGGCCAGCGCCGGGACGACAACCCGGTGCGCGTCGGTGATCGCCTCGGGACCCAGCGTGCGTCCGGTGGGCTCGAGCAGGCCGAAGCCTCCCTGTCGCAGGTCCTGCACGCCGGTGAACTCCGCCCAGTCGAGCTCGCCGTCCGCACCCGCCAGCGGCAACAGCACGCGTACCCCTGCTGCGTGCTGGTCGTGCAGCATCCTCAGCGAACCGGGCTCGGTGCCGATAGGTACATACGCGCAGGTCACCTCCCCTGTACGGGAGAGCCGGGTGAGCAACGCAGCGATCTGGTCGGCCTCGCGGGTGTGCGTGGCATCGTCCACCGCCCGCCGTGCGGTGAGCACCGCCCGGCGCAGTGCAGCTTTGGCGGTGGCGACCACCCCACCATCATGGCCGGTGCTTCACCTGCCCCGCCGATAAGGTGGCCGGTATGACCCGCTCTGCAACCCCCGCCCAGTTCCGGACGGCCATCGTGCCTGCGGCTGGGCTCGGTACCCGTTTCCTGCCTGCCACCAAGACGGTGCCCAAAGAGCTACTGCCCGTGGTGGATACACCGGGAATCGAGCTGGTGGCCGATGAGGCGGCCCAGGCGGGGGCGAGGCGGCTGCTCATCGTCACCTCGAAGGGCAAGGACGGGGTGGTGGCACACTTCCGGTCGGACCCCGAGCTGGAGGAGACTCTGCGTTCGCGGGGCAAGACCGAGCTGTTGGAGAAGGTGCTCCGCGGCCCTGCCCTGCTCGAGGTGGAGTCGGTGCTGCAGGCCGAGGCGCTCGGGTTGGGCCACGCGGTGGGTTGCGCCGAGGAATCACTGGACGAGGACGAGGACGCTGTCGCCGTCCTGCTACCCGACGACCTGGTGCTGCCTGCCGGCGTGCTCACCGAGATGGCGCGGGTGCGGGCCAAACACGGGGGCACGGTGCTCTGCGCCTTCGATGTCCCACGGGAGCAGGTGTCGGCCTACGGCGTGTTCACCGTGCAGGACAGCGGCGACGGTGACGACGTCCAGCGGGTCATCGGCATGGTCGAAAAGCCGGAACCGGAAGAGGCGCCCTCCACGCTGGCCGCCGCCGGTCGCTACCTGCTCGACCGGGCGGTATTCGACGCCCTGCGCCGGATCACCCCCGGGGCCGGCGGCGAGCTGCAGCTGACCGACGCCGTGCAGCTCCTCATCGATGAGGGCCATCCCGTGCACGTCGTCGTGCACCGCGGCAAGCGGCACGATCTCGGCAATCCCGGCGGATACCTGCGCGCCGCCGTCGACTTCGCGCTGGAGGACCCCACCTATGGGCCGGAGCTGCGGACCTATTTGGAGCAGCGGCTGCAGAACGGGGCAACCTCGTGAAGTCGGTCGAGCAACAGCGGGCCCGAGTGCTCGACGCCGCCGTGATGCCGCGACCGGTCCGGGTGGCCATCTCGGAGGCACAAGGACTGCTGTGTGCCGAGGAAGTGGTCACGGAAAGCCCGCTACCCGGCTTCGACCAGGCGGCGATCGACGGCTATGCGGTGCGCAGCATCGACATTCAGCCCCCCAAAGATCCAGGAGCCCTGGTCACCTTGCCGGTGGTCGGTGAGGTGTCGGCCGGTTCGCGCCAGCCCACCCGCTTGCAACCGCGTCAGGCGGTGCGCGTGGATACCGGCGCGCCGCTGCCCACGCTGGCCGACGCGGTGCTGCCACTGAGCTGGACCGACGGTAACGCCGCCCGGCTGACTGTGACCCGCGCAGTGCGCTCCGGTGACTTCGTCCGTCACGTCGGCGATGACGTGCAGCCCGGTGACGTGGCCGTGCGCTCGGGCACAGTGATCGGTGCTGCGCAGGTGGGGCTGCTCGCCGCGGTGGGCAAGAACAAGGTGTTGGTGCACCCGCGGCCGCGACTGGCGGTGATCTCCGTCGGCGGTGAGCTGGTGGACATCGACCGCTCGCCCGGGTCCGGTCAGGTCTACGACGTCAACTCCTACGCCCTCGCCGCAGCGGCCAGGGACTCCGGGGCCACCGTCACCCGCGTCGGTATCGCAGCAGGTGACCCGCGCCGGTTGCGTGACGTGGTGGAGGGGCAGCTGATCCGTTCGGAGATCGTCGTCATCTCCGGAGCCGTCGGTGGTGGCGCATCGGAGCAGGTGCGCGAGGTGCTGGCCGACCTGGGTGAGGTCACGGTCGACCGGGTGGCCATGCACCCCGGCTCCGTACAGGGTTTCGGCCGCCTGGGCGGCGAGCGGGTGCCCACATTTCTGCTGCCGGCCAACCCGGTGAGCGCGCTGGTGGTGTTCGAGGTGATGGTGCGCCCCCTCGTGCGCGTGGCGCTGGGTAAGCGCAACCCGATGCGCAGGGTGGTGACGGCGCGCACCGTGGCGCCGGTGACCTCTATCGAGGGCAGGCGGGGCTATTTGCGCGGGCAGCTGATGCGGGACGAGGGCACCGGCGACTACCTGGTGCAGGCGCTCGGTGGTGCGCCGGGATCATCCTCACATCTGCTGGCCACGCTGGCCGAGGCGAACTGTCTGGTGCTGGTGGACCCCGAGGTGACCGAGGTGCGCACCGGCGACGAGGTGCAGGTTGCGTTCCTTGCCCAACGGGCCTAGAGCGCCGCGATGAACGAGCCCCAC
>JALYVL010000011.1:0-455 GCA_030853285.1 Actinomycetota bacterium
CGCCACCGATACCGGCCTTGCTCGGCTTGCTGGGCGCGACGAACACGCCCGGCTCGGCTGCGGGAGCGCCAGCGGCCACAGCGTCGGTGACAGTAGGCGCGGCTTTGCCCGTCAACACGTCGTCCACAGACTTGAAGAACTCGCCTGCCGTCTTCTTCGTGACGCCGACCAGCATCCGTTGACCGACCCCAGCCACCGCGCCACCGATCACGGCGTCGGCGTCATAGGTCAACCGGGTGGAACCGTCACCGGCATCGGCCAGTGTCACCCGGACCTCAGTACTCACCGTCCCGGGGCCACCGGCGCCGGAAGCCTTCATCAAGAAGGAACTCGGCTGCTGCTGCTCGCACAGCGACACCTCGCCGGTGTAGGTGCCCTTGACCGAGGCCACCCCGGCGGTGACGACCATCCGGTAGGCGTCCGGACCGGTGGCCTCGAGCCGCTCACAGCCGGGG
>JALYVL010000011.1:465-10186 GCA_030853285.1 Actinomycetota bacterium
GATGGTGCGGACGAGCACGGCGGGATCGTTTAGTGCCGCCCAGACCTTGTCGACGGGTGCGTGCAACAGGGCGTCGCCATTGAGTTTCATGGTGTGTTCTCCTCGGAGTGGGTGCGGCGGAGCTCGAACAGCTCGCTCGGTGAGATGGGCATGGCGGTGATCGGGAAGCCCTCGGCGTCCTCGATCGCCGAGGCGAAGGCCGCCGAGCCCGGGATGACCCCGGCCTCCCCGGCGCCCTTGATGCCCAGCGGGTTCAGCGGTGACGGCGTCACCAGGTGGTCGATCTCGATCTTGCGGGGCTCCTCGCTGACGTAGGGCATCAGGAAGTCCATGAAGGACGCGTTCTGCAGCTGGCCCGACTCGTCGTAGGCCATCCGCTCGTACAACGCGCCGCCAACACCCTGCGCGACGCCGCCGTGGATCTGCCCCTCGACGATGCGGGGGTTGATCAGGTTGCCGCAGTCGTGCACCACGCAGTAGCGCAGGATGCTGATCTCCGCGGTGTCCGGATCCGTCTCGACGACCACGGCGTGGATGCCGCTGGCAAAGGTCGACTGCATCGGCGAGAAGAACGCGCGGCCCTCAAGGCCCGGCTCCTCACCCTCGGCCACCGGCGGCTTGCTGATGTCCCCGACGGCGAACTGGGTCGCCAGCTGCGAGGCCTCGTCGAAGGCGTATCGCAGCGGGTTGGCCAACACGGCGATGGTGCCCAAACTGATTCCTCGGCTTCCCGGCGCCCCCGCCACCGCGACCGTCCCGTCCACGATCTCCAGATCCGACGCGTCCACCTCAAGCGCCTCCGCCGCCAGCTTGAGCGCCTTGGCCCGGACGGCGCGCGTCGCCAGCGCGATGGCCGAGCCGCTCATCACCGCGGCCCGCGAGGCGAAGGTACCCACGGCGTACCCCATGCGCCGGGTGTCGCCGGTGACCACCTCCACGTCGGCCACCGCGACGCCGAGCTCGTCCGCGACGATCTGGGCGAACACGGTCTGATGGCCTTGGCCCTGGCTGGTCAGCCCCGTCGCCACCTTGACCTTGCCCGAGGGTTCGATCACCACGTGCCCGCCCTCGTAGGGACCGACGCCGGTGCCCTCGACGTAGCAGGCCAGCCCGATGCCCACTGTGCGCCCCTCGGCCCGGGCGCCGTCGCGGTAGGCCGCGAAGTCGTCCCAGCCCACGAGCGTCTTCGCCTTGGCCAGCAGGGTCGGGTAGTCGCCCGAGTCGTAGATCAGCGGACGGCCGTCCTGAAAGATCATCTTGTGGTCGTAGGGCATCTCCTCCGGCTGGATGAAGTTCCGCTCGCGCACCACGGTGCGGTCCAGGTCGAGCTCGTGCGCGATGGCGTCCATCGTGCGCTCCATGACGAATACGCCCTGGGGCCTTCCGGCGCCGCGGTAGGGGATGACGATGAGCGTGTTGGTGTACAGCGAGTCGAACTCGACCCGGTAGGCACCAGGCTTGTACGGCCCCAGCAGCTGCGTCGAGGTGATGATCGGAATGATCAGCCCGTACGGGGTGTAAGCGCCGTGGTCGTGCCAGAACCGCACATCCAGGCCGAGGATGCGCCCGTCGTCGTCGAAGCCGACCCGGACGTGGTGCAGTTGGGCCCGCTCGTGCGCGCTGGCCACGAAGTGCTCGCGGCGGTCCTCGGTGAACTTGACCGGCCGCCCGAGCAGCTGTGCCGCCCACGGGACCAGGATCTCCTCGGGCCACGGGTGCATGATCTTCACCCCGAAGCCACCGCCGACGTCCGGGGTGATCACGTCGACGTCGACCAGTGCCAACCCGAGCTTGGCGGCGACCGCACCGCGCACCCCGGTCGAGGTTTGCGTCGAGGTCCAGACCCGCAGGCGGTGCGACTCGGCGTCCCAGCGGGCGAGCACCCCACGACCCTCCATCGGGGTGGCCGCCGAGCGTTCGATGGACAGCTCCAGCTCCAGGGTGTGCGCCGCCCCGGCAATCGCCGTGTCGACGTCACCGTTGTTCTGCACGAGTTTCGCGGCAACGTTGCCGGGCACGTCCTCGTGCACGAGGTGGGTGGCCGCACGTGCCGCTTCGATGCCGACGACCGGGGCCAGCGGCCGGTAGCTGACGATGATCCGCTCGACCGCGTCCTCGGCGACGTACCGATCAGTGGCCACCACCATGACGATCGGCTCGCCCACGTGGTTGACCCGGTCCCTGGCCAGGGCGTACTGGGTGCGGCCGTTGGTCAGCGCTGGGTGCGGAATGAGCAGCGGCATCGGCTCGGCGACACGACCCGGCAGGTCTTCGTGCGTGTAGACGGCAACCAGCCCGTCCACCTCCAGTGCACCGGAGACGTCGATGTCAATGATCTCCGCATGTGCGTGCGGACTGCGCACGAACGCCACGGCGAGGGCGTCCTGGCCCAGGTCGTCCAGGTAGGCCCCGTTTCCGCGCACCAGGCGATCATCCTCAACCCGGGCAATCGGCTCGCCAAACATCTTCGTCGTCACGAGGTGGCCCGCTCGCGCTGGATGTCCGCGGCGCGGTGGACGGAGGCCACGATGTTCTGGTAGCCGGTACAGCGGCACAGGTTGCCGCCGATGAGCTCACGCGCCTGCTCGTCGTCGGGCTCGGGGTTCTCCCGCAGCCCGGCGGTGATCGTGGTCAGGAACCCGGGGGTGCAGAAGCCGCACTGCAGACCGTGGCAGTCGGAGAAGGCCTGCTGCACCGGAGAGAGTGTCCCGTCGTCCTCGGTGAGGCCCTCGACGGTGGTGACCTCGCTGCCGTCGGCGGAGACGGCCAGCATCAGGCAGGAGCGGGTGGGAGCGCCGTCGAGCAGCACGGTGCAGGCGCCGCACACCCCGTGTTCGCAGCCGACGTGGGTGCCGGTCAGCTCGAGATCGTGGCGGAGGCAGTCGGACAGCAGCCTGCGGGCTGGTACCTGCACGTCATGCGTCGTTCCGTTGACCGTGATGCGTACCTCGTGAAGTTCCTCGGTCATGCCGCGCTCCTTTCCCCTGCCGCTGCGTGCGCCTGCGCCAGCGCGCGCCCGGTCAGCACGACGGCAAGCTGCCGCCGGTAGTCCGCTGTTGCGTGAATGTCGGGCTCGGGGTCGATGGAGGCGCGGACGAATGCGCCGACGTCGCCTGCGCCGTCCGCGCCGTAGGCATCGGTGACGTCGAGCACGAGCGGTGTCGCCGCCACCGATAGGTACGCCGCCCGGGCGGAGGCGACGGCACCGTCGGGACCGAGTTGGACATGGGCGGCCACACCACAGACGGCGTAGTCGCCGTGACGCCGGGCGACCTCGACGAACGCGGTGCCCGCCGCCTTGTCCAGCACCGGGAAGCTCGCCTCGACGGCCAGTTCGCCGGGGACCACCACCGACTCCAACGGGCCCAGGAAGAAGTCCTCGGCGGCCACTACACGCTGACCATCTGCGGTGGCGACCATGACCGTGCCCCCCAGCAGCGAGAGCACCGCCGTCATCTCCCCCGAGGGGTCGGCGTGCACGATGCTGCCGACGGTTGTGCCCCGGTTGCGGATGGTGGCGTGCGCGACGAGACGCAGCCCCTGGCTCAACAGCGGCTGCGCGTCCGCGGCCGGGCCGTCCCGCAACACCTGGGCGTGCCGGGCGAGTGCTCCCACCCGCACGTGTCCCCCGTCGACCCGTACGTAGGCGAGTTCGGCCAGGCGGTTGATGTCCACCAGGTGATGCGGCGCGGCCAAGCGCATCGACATGATCGGTAGCAGCGACTGTCCGCCGGCAAGCACCTTCCCGTCCGATCCCAGTGAGTGCAGGGTGGTCAGCGTCTCCTCGACGGATTCCGGCCGGGAGTACCCGAATGTGGACGGCTTCAACGCCGATCGTCTCCAAACTCGTCGTGGAACGGCGATTGCTCGCCCTCGGGGGTCTCGACGGCGCCGGTCGAGATGAGTGCGCCGCCTTCGTAGGCCCGGCCATGGCCCTGCGGCTCCTGGCGCATGTGGGCAGGCGCGAACGGGCGCACGAAATGGTAGAAGACCAGCACGATGATGGCGCCGAGGGCGATGCCGCTGATCGAGAAGGTGTCGGTGAAGTTCAGCGCCACTCCTCCGATGCCCGCGATGAGGCCCGCGGCAAGAGGAACCAGGTTGATCGGGTTCGCGAAGTCGACGCGGTTCTCCACCCAGATCTTGGCGCCCAGCAAACCGATCATGCCGTAGAGCACCACCGTGATACCGCCGAGCACACCACCTGGGGTTGCACTGACCACGGCGCCGAACTTCGGGCAGAAGCCAAGCAGCACGGCAACGATCGCGGCCACCCAGTATGCCGCGGTCGAGTACACCCTGGTGGCTGCCATCACCCCGATGTTCTCCGCGTAGGTGGTGGTCGGTGAGCCACCGACTGCGCTGGCCAGCACGGTGCCGACGCCGTCGCCGATGAAGGCCCGGCCCAGGTAGGGGTCGAGTTTGTCGCCGGTCATCTCGCTGACCGCCTTCACGTGCCCCGCGTTCTCCGCGATCAGCGCGATGAGCGCGGGCAGCACGATCAGGATGAACGTCACGTTGAAGCTCGGCGCGTGCCAGCCGACGATCGTCTCCTTGCCGTCGGCGGCGAAGACCGACCGCTGCGGGAAGCCGATCCAGTCGGCGGACGTCACGCTCGTCCAGTCGATGCGGAAGTGCTCGGTGGGGGTCTTGCCGCCCGCGGGGATTGAGTTGATCATGCCAAAGACGTGGTCGAAGACCCACGAAAGGACGTAGCCGAACATCAGCCCGAGAAAAATGGCGATGCGCGACCAGAACCCACGGAAGATGACCGCAGCCACGATCAGGAACACCATCGTGATGAAGCCGACCCACTCGTCCTGGGGCCAGTACACCCCGGCCACCACCGGAGCGAGGTTGAACCCGATGAGCATGACGACGGCACCGCTGACAGCGGGCGGCAGTATCTTCTGCACCACCCCACCGCCGGCGAAGTGCACGATGATGCCGACGACGATCAGCACCGCGCCGGCGATGAGGATGGAGCCGGTGACCTCCTTGGAGTTGCCGCCCTGGGCGCGGATGGCCGCGACCGCGGCCACGAAGGACGCCGAGGTGCCCAGGTAAGACGGAATCTTGCCCTTGACGATCAGCAGGAACAGGATCGTCGCGATGCCGGACATCAGGATCGCGAGGTTCGGGTTGAGGCCCATCACCACGGGGAAGACGAACGTGGCGCCGAACATCGCCACGACGTGCTGCGCGCCCAGGCCGATCGTGCGCGGCCAGGACAGCCGCTCACCCGGACGAACGACTTCGCCCGGGGGCGGGGTCTTGCCCCCGTACACCAGCTTCCATCCCACTACAGACATCTTGGCCGTCCTTCCGGTTGCTGATTCACGCGCCGTCCGGCACCGTCGCTGTGACCGCGCTCACTGGGAGGTTAGGGCGGGCGCCAGTCTCGATCATTGGCGAAATCTGACGAACAACCGGGTCAGCTTCGGTTGATTCGGCACAGCGATTCCACGGAGGAGGGCGCGCTACAGGCCCCGCATCTCCACCACGCGTAGCGCCAGCGCGAGGTCGAGGCGCAGGTTCGGGTCCGTGGTGAACCGGCCGACGATGCCTTCCAGCTTGCCGATGCGGTAGCGCAGCGTGTTGTAGTGGAAGTGCAGGACGCGGGCCGTTTCGGCGACGTTGCAGTTGGTGTCCAGCAAGGCCTGCAGGGTCTGCCGTAGATCCACGGCCTCGTCGCTGTCCGCGACCAGCGCGCCGAGGACCTCGCCGGCAAAGGTGCGTAGCTCGGCGCTGTCGCTCACCAGGGTGAGCAGGCGGTGCACGCCCAGGCTGTCGAAGTGCGCTACCGCCCCCTCGCCCCGCATCCGGCGACCGACCAGCACGGCCTTGCGCGCCTGCTCGTAGGCGCCAGGGAGGTCGACGACCGAATCGATGACTCGGCTCACCCCGGTGGAGAAGGAGTGCCTGCCGCCCCCCCGATCGCCGGTGACCGCCGCCACCAGGCCGTCGACGACGGTGACAGCAGTGCCGGTGCCGACCGGAATCAGCGCCACCACCTCGTGGCTGAAGCCGACCACAGGCGCCTCCCGGTCCCGCCGTCGGACGACCTGCTGCCACGCAGCCGTGAGCCGCTCCTGCGGCAGGCGCCCCGAGACCGGCGGCGACGCTGAGGGTTCTCCCGGGGCCTGTCCGTCCGGGTCGAGCTGCGCGACGACGACCACCATGCTGCGATGGACGTCCCATTCGAGCTGCGCACAGTGCTCCACGACCTGCTCTGCAGACCCGGCGTTGCCGGCGAGCACGTCCCGCAGGAAGTCACCGCGGAACTTCGACTCGACCGCAGACACCGCGAGCCGCTTGGTGACCGCCAGCGCGACCACCGTCGCGGCGCGCTCCAAGGCCTGCACGGTCACGGGTCCGAGGCCGCCGCTGCGCGCGTACGCGAAGACCAGGCCGTGGTCGGTGCCTCCGGCGATCACCGGCGCGACCGCGATCTGCCCGGGGAACTCGCCGGGGGTGGCCTGCAGGCCTTGCTGCAGTCGCTCGGTGCGCAGCCGACCGGAGGAGTCGAACAACGGCAACGCCTCCAGCGCCTGCCGGTCGGCGGGCGCACCAGACAACGCTTGGACACGTCCATCGGGTGAGCAGATGAGCACCGCCGCTTCGAACACCGCGGCCACCTCGTCCGCGATCTGCGGCAGGTCCCCGCCTTCCAGGACGATCGTGGTCAACGCACGATGCATCCGGTCGACGACCTCCAGCGCCGCCGCCTGGCGGTCGACGAGGTGCATGAAGACCTCGGACATCACCTCGTCGAACCCGATGTCGCTCGCGATGAGGAAGAGCGGGAAGTCGAGGTGCTCCGCGGCGTCGATCATCGCCCGCGGGAGCTCGTCGAGGTACCTGCCCGCCTTCACGCCAAGCGCCGCCGCACCGCACCGCGCCAGACCCTCGATCAGGTCCACCAGCGCCTTGGGTTCGAACGGCTGACCGGAGTCCGCAAAGCGGATGGGGAACCCGGTGGTCAACAGCAGCTCATTCGGCTTCACCCACGGCAGGATGTCCGGCACCTCGATGACGTTGACCCGGCTGACGATCTTATCCAGGCCGCCGCTTCCGGCGAGCAGCGTCGAGTCGGCCAGGCTGGGCAGGGTGAGCAGCTCCCGGACCGCCAGGGCATAGCCAATCTGCGCTGGCAGATCCCGTGCCTCCGGCCCGGTAACCTTGGCAACTTCTTCCATGGGGCGACCGTACGCGTGGGCACTAGCGTCCAGGAATTATGAGAATTCCCGGCGCGGCGAGCACCGCCATCCGCGCGGTGACAGCGGGCGCGCCCCAGCCTGCCCAATGGCTGGGCGCAGTCGATGCGGCGCTGTACTTTTCGACGACCGACGAACGCCCAACCGTGTTTGCGGTGCTCAGCCACGATGCTGTGCGCCTACCCTGCGGACTTGTACTCGCCACGACCAAGGCCGAGCTGCCCCTGAGAACGATCGCACCGGTTCGGGACCGCGAGAACGCCTTGGTCGGCGACGGCCGCATCGAGTGGGCGGGCCCCGATGGACCCGTCACCATCGTGGCCGCGAGACAGTGGTCACCGCTGCGCGTGCGCACCGGTGCTCCGCAGATCACTGCGCTCGCCGAGCTTCGTACCCTCCTCGCCCCCTGCGAGCTGGGCCTCGAACGCGGCCCACTGGACGGGCTCGCCCGGACAGCCGGGGCTGCGGCCGTCGCGGGGCTGCTCGGGCGCGGGCCGGGTCTCACGCCCAGCGGTGACGACGTCCTCGCCGGCTACCTGCTCGCCACGGCGGCCTTCGGTATGCATATCGCGGAGCTGCGACGGTCCGTGGCCGACCGCGCACCGCAGGCCACCAGCGCACTGTCGGCCCAGCTGCTGCGGCACGCCGCGCGGGGTGAGGCCGTCGGCGAGCTCATCGAGCTGGTCTCCGCGCTCATCCACCCCGCGCCCCGCACGCTGCCCGCGGTCACCGCTCGCTTGCTGCAGGTCGGGCACACGTCCGGCGCTGCGATCGGTTGGGGAGTGCTGCTCGCCGGCGAGCGGGCCGTCCGACGGCGCCAACCCGTTCTGTCCACCCCCAATGGAGGTCACCGGTGACTGTGGAACATGTCGAGGCGCGATCTGGCGCATACGCGGATTCGGTCACGCTGATGCAGGTCAGCCGAAAGGCGGCCTCGACCGAGGGCGCTGCGGGCGTGCTCGTGGCGATGGCCACCGAGCTCAATCTCGATCTGCTGCGGGGCATGGGCTTCACCGAGCCCGAGGGCATCGGGCCGAACGACCTGTTGGTCGCGGTGCGCGCGCGCGACGACGCCACCCTGGCGCAGGTACTCACGGTGGTCACCGAGGCGCTGGCGGCTCGTCCCGCGGCGTCGGGCGGCTCGTTCGCGGAGCAGCCGCCGCGGACGGTGTCCTCCGCTGCCCGCACGACCGGCCCCGCCCTGGTGCTGATCTCGCTGCCCGGCCAGCACGCCTTCGTCGAGGCGATGGACGCGCTCGACGCCGGCTGCGACGTGATGATCTTCTCCGACAACGTCGGCGTGGACCACGAGATCCGGCTCAAGGACGTCGCGGCCGAGCGGGGCTTGCTCGTTCTCGGTCCCGACTGCGGCACTGCGGTGATCGGCGGGGTCGGCCTCGGGTTTGCGCACACCGTGGACTCGGGGCCGGTCGGTCTCGTCGCCGCCTCGGGCACCGGTGCGCAGCAGATTCTCTGCCTGCTGGACGCGGCCGGGACAGGCGTGAGCGCGGCGCTGGGCGTTGGTGGCCGTGACCTCTCCTCGGCGGTGGCCGGCCGCTCCACCCGCGCGGCGTTGGCTGCCCTGGACGCCGACCCCGCTACCGAACTGATCATGGTCGTCTCCAAGCCTCCCGCCGACGAGGTCGCCGGGGACATTCGGGCCTACGCGCAGACCCTCTCGACGCCGGTGCACTTCGCCCTCATCGGCGCCGACCAGCCCGACCTCACCGCCTCCGTCGAAGAGGCACTCCGCGCACTGGGCACCGACCCACCCCAGTGGGAACACTGGGCGGGGCCACCGGCTCAGCCACGCGCAGGCGCGCTGCGCGGTCTGTTCGCCGGCGGCACCCTTTGCGACGAGGCCATGGTCATCGCCAGTGCCCGCTTCGGCGAGATCGCGTCGAACATCCCGCTCCGCCCGGACTGGCGGCTGGACCCCCGTTCCCCGGCCACCGGTCACGCGATGATCGACTTCGGCGACGACGAGCTGACCGCCGGGCGCCCACACCCGATGATCGACCAGTCGCTGCGGCTGGAACGCCTCGCCAAGGAAGCCCTCGATCCGGCTACCGCGGTGATCCTGCTCGACGTCGTCCTCGGGCACGGCGCCCACCCCGATCCGGCAGCCGAGCTGGCCCCCGTGATCGCCGCCGCGCGCGAGAGCAGCGACGTGGCCGTCGTCCTCTCGATGATCGGCGCCAAGGGCGATCCCCAGGACCGCACCGCCCAAGCCCGGGCGCTCAACGCCGCCGGGGCCCACGTGTTCACCTCCAATGCGCAAGCCGCCCGGTTCGCGTGCGACCTGATTGCGAGCCGATGATGACCGAGTTGCTGCGCCGCGACCCTGAGCTGATCACCGCCGGGGTCGACCTGTTCGCCGACGCCGCACAAAGCCAGGCCGCCCGGGTCACCCGCGTCGACTGGGCACCTCCGATGGCCGGCACCACCGACGACCTGGACGCCGTGCTCGCGGACCCGCGGCGCGTCGAGGCCAACGCACTGGC
>JALYVL010000012.1 GCA_030853285.1 Actinomycetota bacterium
GCGACAGGGAGGCTTCGGCCTGCTCGAGCCCACCGGACGCACGCTGGGTCCCGAGGCGATCACCGACGCGCACCGGGTTGTCGTCCCGGCGCTGGCCGTGGACCGCCACGGTACCCGCCTGGGCCGCGGCGCGGGCTACTACGACCGGGCGCTGCGGCGGGTGCCCAAAGGCGTTGCCATTCTTGCGGTTGTGCGCAGCGAGGAGGTGTACTCGTTGGTGCCTCGGGAGACCCACGACGTCTCGGTGGATGGTGCCCTCACGCCCGCAGGACTGATCCGACTGGATGCGGCGTTGTAATGTCTCAGTTGGCACTCCAGCTGTGGGAGTGCCAGCGGCGTACCCGCACCGCCACAGCAGACCCTTTCGCGGAGGACTTCAGTGCCTACCTACTCCTACGCCTGCACCGAGTGCGGTCACCGCTTCGACGCCGTGCAGGCGTTCACCGATGCCAACCTGACCGAGTGCCCCTCGTGCTCGGGCAAGCTGCGCAAGCTGTTCAACTCGGTGGGCATCGTGTTCAAGGGCAGTGGCTTCTACCGCACCGACAGTCGGGCCGGAGCCGTCGGCGCCAACGAGAAGTCCGACAAAGCAGCCGCCAAGAGCGAGGACGGCGCCAAGACCTCTAGTACGGAGAAGTCCAGCGACGGCGGAAAATCCAGCGAGGGCGCAAAAGCCGGCGAGGGCGCGAAGAAGACCGAAAACGGCACCTCCACCACCAAAGCAAAGAACGACAGCGCTCCGGCCAAGGCTGGTTAGCACCGAGTTGTCCACAGGGTGGTGATCCATCCACAGCCGTCCCCTGCAGCAGCGTCGAGCACGGAAATCACCCCCTAACGTCGTCATCCCACGCACCAGGGATGAGGACGAATGGCGAACCACACGACCGGCGGCCGACGAACAGCGACCGCAACGCGATCACGGCGCAGCCGCCTGGCGCCGTTGTGGCGTGAGCAGCTCACCCGGTTCACCCGTCCCGGCTGGGCACGCACCATGCATATCCGCCGCGCCGTAGCCGCGCTGCTCGTCGTCCTCGCCGGCATTCTCGCCTTACGGGGCAGCCCCGGTACCGCAGGCACGCCGGTGGTGGTGGCTGCGCGTGACCTCGCGCCCGGTCATGTGCTCGTGGCTGATGACCTTCGTGTCGTTCAACGGGAGTCGCACACGTTGCCCTCCGGGGCGCTCACCGCCGGGCCGGATGCCACCGGCCGCTCACTGTCGGCCCCCGTGCGCAGCGGTGAGACGTTGACCGACGTCCGACTCCTCGGGCCCGCGCTGGCCGCCGCGGCTACCGGACTGCGTGGCGCCACGTCCGTCCCGGTGCGACTGACCGACGGAGACATCGCCGACCTGTTGCACCCCGGCGACGCGGTCGACGTCCTTGCGCTCGGGGAGAAGCGGGGCGGTGTGGCCGTCATCGCTTCGGGCGCAACCGTGCTCACCGTCCAACCAGGGGACCCCAAACGCCGATCCGAGGGACGCGTCGTGGTCCTGGGGTTGCCCGCCGAGCAGGCCACGGCGGTCGCGGCGGCATCGCTTTCCCAGTCGATCACCGTTACATTTCGTTGAACGCTGACCGGTCCGGCAGGTTGGCCGCCGTACGCACACTCGAACGGGAGACACTCAATGCTCAAGGGCTTCAAAGAGTTCATCATGCGCGGAAATCTGGTCGAGCTCGCGGTCGCATTCGTGATGGCCGCCGCCTTCGGTCTGGTCGTGAAGGCCTTCGTGAACATCATCATGAGCCTGATCGGGAAGATCGGCGGCCAACCGAACTTCGACGACATCGCACCGGGCGGCGTACCGGTCGGTGCGTTCATCACCACGCTGGTCGCGTTCGTCATCCTGGCCGCGGTGGTCTACTTCGGCGTCGTGATGCCGTACAACACGCTGCAGGAGCGCCGCGCCAAGGGCGAGGAAGCGGAGCCGCCCTCGGATGACGTCGCCTTGCTCACCGAGATCCGTGACCTGCTCGCCCGCCAAGGCGGCGCGGGCTCCCGAGTTGAGGGTTCAGGACAGCACGAACGGTGAGCCAGATCACTCGTCACTGACCCGACACTCGACCAACTGTGCCTGGACCGCCGCCCTGCACCCCAAATTGTCCAGTTTCGAACGGGTGGGTGTGCCTACGCCTGGCCGTGGTGCGGCGGAACGTTGCGACGCAGCTCTTGTTCCGACGCCGGCTCGTCGTCCGTCTCCCCGGCGCCGTCGTTGCGTTCGTCGCGGGTGGCGTCCGGCAAGACCTCCCCGAACACCCGGTCCAGCTGCTCGCGTTCATCCCTGCTCGCCACGTCAGTCCGCGTCGAGGCCGGACAGTTCCTCGATGACGTGCGCCACCAGAGGCGTCAACGTCGCCATCCCGTCGCGCACCGCCGCCCGCGAGGCCGCCAGGTTCACCACCAGGGTGCTGCCCGAGACCCCGACCAGTCCCCGGGACAGCCCCGCGTCCACTGCGCCTGCCGCGAGCCCCGAGGCCCGCAGCGCCTCGGCGATCCCGGGTACGGCACGGTCGAGCACGCCGGTGGTGGCGTCGGGGGTGACGTCGCGGGGGGACACCCCAGTGCCGCCGACGGTCACCACCAGGTCCACTCCGCCGATCACTGCGGTGTTCAGCGCGTTGCGGATCTCCACCGGATCGGCGGCCACGGCCACCGTTGCGTCAACGTGAAAGCCCGCTTCCGTCAATAGTTCCGAGACCAGCGGACCTGTTGCGTCCGGTTGATCGTTGTGGGCCGTGCGGTCGTCGACGATCACGACGAGCGCGCGTCCCAGGTGCGGGGTATCCAAGTCCATGAGGGTCACCGTAATGCCCGCGGGCACTCCCGACCCAGTGCGCCTCGGCACTGTGGCGAGCCGCACCGTCAGTTCCCCGCTTTCACGGTGGTGCCCTGCAATGTCGCCTGCACGGTGCGCGTCGGCCCGTTGGCACCGGCGAGAGTCAGGGTGACGGTATCGCCGGGCGCGTGCGAACGAATGGCCGCGACCAGCGAGTCGCCGTCCGGGATGACCCGGTCGTTGACTTTGGTGACCACACTGCCCGCGGTGACGCCGGCCTTCTCGGCCGCCCCGCCCGGTGACACCGCGGCGATCGTGGCACCGTTGGACGGGCTCGCGGCCCCCTGAGCGCTACCGGTGACACTGACTCCGAGCACCGCCTGGGTCGCGGAACCGCTCTTGATCAGCTCTTGGGCGACGCGCTGGGCCTGGTCGATCGGAATGGCGAAGCCGAGGCCGATGGAGCCGGACTGTCCGCTGCTGGAGCTGCCACCCAGGGAGGCGATGGCAGAGTTGATTCCGATGAGCTCGCCGTTCATGTTGACCAGCGCTCCCCCGGAGTTTCCGGGGTTGATCGCGGCGTCGGTCTGGATGGCGTCGAGCACGGAGCTCTGGCCGCTGGTCTCACCGCTCGCGCGCACCGGCCGGTCCAGCGCGCTGACGATCCCCGAGGTGACGGTGCTGGACAGTCCCAGTGGGGACCCGACGGCCACGACGTCCTGGCCCACCACGAGGTTCGACGAGCTGCCGATGCCGATGGGGGTGAGATTGCTCTGATTGGCCATCTTGATCACGGCGATGTCCGACGAGGGATCGCGACCGACAATGCTGGCCGAGGCCGAGGTGCCGTCCTTGAGCGTGACGGTCAATTTGCCTGCGCCACCCGCAGCACCGGCCACCACGTGGTTGTTGGTGAGGATCAACCCGTCCGAGGACAACACGACGCCGGAGCCCTCCCCGCCTTGGCTGCCGGAGATCTCCTGGATCTGCACCACGCTGGGCAGCACCTTGGCCGCCACCTGCTCCACGGAGCCGGGGACCGCCGCCGCCGGCTGCGCCTTGACGGTGCTCGACGTACCCAGGGCGCTCACCGCGGTGGAACTGGTTTGGCTTTGGTTCAAGGTGTAGCCGACACCCCCACCGACGCCGCCCGCGATCACCGCCAGGGCCACAGCGCCAGCGACCAGTGGGCCGCCGCGGGAGCGACGCTGCCGTGGCGGAGCCACCATCGTGTCCCCACCCGCACTCTGCTGCTGGCCGGCGTAGGGATAGCCGGGGGGATAGACCGGGAACTGCTGAGTCTGCCGCTGCTGGTAGGGGTTGTACGCCTGCTGCTGGTTCTGGTTCGGGTACTGCGGGGCCTCGCGGGACCACTGCGCCGACCCCTGCTGCTGGCCGGCGCCGGGCTCGGCGCCCGAGTTCGCTCCGGGGTGTGGGGTGGACTGCTCTTCGGGGAAATGCTCGCTGCCATCTGTCATGGCTCTACTGTGCGCCGCGTGGCTGAGAAGGCACTGAGACATTGCTGGGCGTTTGCCATGGACTTGACGGCTACTCGGGATCACCTTCCAGGCGCAACCGCACCCTGGCCCCGCCGCGGTCGGACTCTTCGGCCCACACCGCGCCGCCGTGCCGTAGCGCGACCTGCTTGACGATGGCCAAACCCAAGCCGGACCCGGGCATGGAGCGCGAGCTCGTCGAGCGGTAGAAGCGCTCGAACACCAGCGCGCGGTCCTCTGGAGCGATCCCCGTGCCTGCATCACTCACCGCTACCTCGAGGTGGGTGGGATCGACCTGGGTCATCACCACCTGCACGCTCGCCCCCGCTGGGCTCCACTTGGCCGCGTTGTCCAGCACATTGAGCACGGCCCGCTCCAGTGCCGCGGCGTCGCCGACCATCCGCCACGGTTGCAGCCAGCTCTCGAAGACGACCTCACTGCGGCGTCGGCGTACCCGCTCCAGCGCGTGTTCGACCAGCTCGGAGAGCTCCACGTCCTCCTGCACCACCTGGGGCGCTTCCTCACGGGCCAGCTCCACCAGGTCGCCGACCAATGTGGACAGTTCCTCGATCTGGGCGATCACGTCCTCGCGCAGCTCGCTGCGGTCCAACTCGGACAGCGCGGGCGCACCCGGACGGCTCGATGCAATGAGCAGTTCCATGTTGGTGCGCAGCGAGGTCAAAGGGGTCCGCAGCTCATGCCCGGCGTCGGCCACCAACCTCCGTTGCCGGTCGCGCGACTCCCCCAGCGACAACAGCATGGCGTTGAAGCTGCGGGTCAGGCTGGCGAGCTCATCGTCGCCGGTCACCTTGATCGGGGAGAGCTCATCGGTGCGCGCCACACGTTGCGCTGCCGCCGTCAGCCGAGCCACCGGCCTTAAGCCGGCACGTCCGACCGCCGTGCCTGCCACCGCGGCCAGCAGGATGCCAACGCCACCGGCCAACAACAGCACCACACCGAGGTTGCGCAGTACGGCCCTGGTGGGGGCCAGCGGCTGGGCCAGCACCAGGGTGGTGCCGTTGTCGGCGCGCTGGGCCAATACCCGGTAGTCCTCGGTAGTGCGCAGCGATCGAGGACTTCTGCCCGCGGCGACGTCGAGCTCCGGTTGGCCGACCGGCGCGCTACGCCCGGAGTACGCGACGGTGCCGCTGGGCAGGATCACCGCGACGCGCACCCCGGAGGAGAACAGAGTGGCGATCTGCAGGTTCTCGTCGCTGATGGCGGTCAGCAGGTTGCTGTTCAGCACGGTCTGCGCCCGGGTGGCGAGTTGATTGTCCACGTCGTCGTACAGCGCGCGCTGCACCACGAAGAAGGCCGACGCAGCCATCAGGGCGACCGCGATGCCCACCACCGTCGCGGCCAGCAGGGTCACCCGGGTGCGCAACGACACCGACCGGGTGAGCGGCATGGGATCGCGCATTCCCGGGGTGTGGAGCTCTTCGGTCACGGCTTCGGTGTCATGGGGCGGTCTCGCGCAGGACGTACCCGACGCCGCGGACCGTGTGGATCAGTCGGGGCTCGCCGTCGGCTTCCGTCTTGCGACGCAGGTAGCCGACGTAGACCTCCAGCGCGTTTCCCGAGGTGGGAAAGTCGTAGCCCCACACCTCTTCCAGGATCCGACTACGGCTGAGCACCCGGCGGGCGTTGGTCAGCAGCAGCTCGAGCAGCGAGTACTCGGTGCGGGTGAGGCTGATCTGTCGCTCGCCCCTGGCAACTTCCATGGTGACCGGGTCCATGGTCAGATCGGCGAAACGTAAAACCTCCGCGTCGGCGTTCACGTCAGGGGTCGAGCGGCGCAGAAGTGCTCGTAGTCGCGCCAAAAGCTCTTCCAGGGCAAATGGTTTGGGCAAGTAGTCGTCGGCGCCGGCGTCGAGTCCGGAGACTCGCTCGGAGACGGTATCGCGCGCGGTGAGCACCAGGATCGGCAGGTCGACGCCGGTGCTGCGGAGCCTACGGCACACTTCGAGACCGTCCATCCGCGGCATCATCACGTCCAGCACGAGGGCGTCCGGCTTGTGCTCGGCGATCTGGTCCAGGGCCGCCACCCCATCCCCCGCCATGTCCACTGTGTACCCGTTGAAGGTCAGCGAGCGACGCAACGACTCACGGACCGCTCTGTCGTCGTCCACCACCAGGATGCGCATGGCCTCCAGTGTGGACGCTGCGCCTGAGACCCGTCTGAGAGGGGCGCGGTCGCCGCTGGTTGTGCGAAAGCCCCTCTCGCACAGCTTGAAGCCGCGGAGCTATCGCCCCTGCCACACCGGCTGACGCTTTTCGATGAACGCGCCGATGCCCTCGACGACGTCAGCGGAACTGGTCACCTTCGCCATCTCCTCCTTGCTCAACGTCCAAGCGTCGCGCTCGGCCGGGGTGGTGCCGTCGACTATGCCGCGGGCCACCCGCTTGCTGGCCTGCACCGCGACCGGCGCGCACGCGGCCACTTTGTCCGCCAGCTCCAGCGCGGCCTCGAGCACCTGCGCCTGCGGGACGATGCGGTTGACGAAGCCCCAGCGCAGCGCATCCGCCGCCGGCATCGGCTCACCGGTGAGGATAAGCTCCAGGGCAACGTGTTTCGGGAGCGACTGGGTCAGCCGGAAGACCCCGCCTGCGGCAGCCATCAGTCCACGGTGCACCTCGGGCAGCCCAAAGCTGGCGGTGTCGGCGGCGACGATGAGGTCACTGGCCAACGCCAGCTCGGTGCCACCCCCCAACGCGGAACCCTGCACGGCGGCGATGATCGGCACGCTGATCGGGTGATCGACCATGCCGGCGAAACCCCAATGCTTGGTGGCTGCGGGCGTCACACCCTCGCCGCCCTTGGCGCCCAGAGCTTTGAGGTCGGCGCCGGCGCAGAACACCCGCTCACCGGTTCCGGTGAGCACCACCGCGCGGATGTCCAGCTCGCTCTCGGCGCGTTCCAGAGCCTCGCCGATCAGCTGGTGCACCTCGGCATTGATGCTGTTGGATGCCTTTGGCCGGTTGATGGTGATTACCAGGGCGTGTCCACGCTGCTCGGTGAGTACCACTGCCTCGTCGCTCATCTGTTCCTCATCTCTGCTCGGTGATGCCGGCATATCCGCCGTCGACAGTCAGGTTTACGGTGCGCCCGACGGTCTCGCCATGGTCTAACGACAGGGCGCGCGCACTCGCGATATCGCCGGGCGCGGTTTGCGCGGCCATGCGATGCCGTTCGCCGGTGCGGCCAATGAGGAAGCCGATGGCCGGTTGGCCGTCGCGACCGTGCTCCACCGTCGCGGTCTCCACGGTCACCTCCCCCGACACCGCGGGCACCAGTTGGGGTGCGGCGGTCGGCGTAATTGCCACCGGATCGGGTTGGCCCACGTAGCCCTCGGCGTGCGGGGTGTCGCTGAGCAACAGGGCGTGCTGGTAGGTGACAAAGCCACCGTTGCCGTGCACGAGCGCCAGCCCACCGCCAGCACGCAACCGCTGCGCCACAGCAACCACGGAGAACAGGGTGTAGCTGTTCATCGGGCCACCGAAGGAGGAGTGACCACCGGTGACCGTCAACGACGCGTCGTGCGGCAGCCCCAGCGCCAGGCAGGCGAGCTTGGGCACCACGGGGAAGCAGCTGTACACGTCAACGAGGTCGAGATCCTCCGCGCGCACGCCGGCGTTGCCCAGTGTCCGCCCCATCGTCGAGGCCATGGCCGGCGATCCCCCGAAGCCGTCCCGGTGCAGGAAAGTGGCGCTCTCGTCGGCCCCGGCACCACCCCACACGTACACCACTCGATCATCCGGGATGCCGTACTCCCGCGCCGTGGCCAGCGAGGTCACGATCACGGCGGCAGCCTGGTCGACGTGCGGCATGGCGTTCATCGCCAGGGGGTACGGCTCGCACACCATCCGGTTGTCGGGGCCGACGGTGGCGATGTCCGTTGCGCTGCGCGCCACAGGGTTCCAGGCCACCGGATTCCTGGCGGCTACGCGGGAAAAGTCGGCGTACAGCTGCGCCGACCACTCGTTCGCTTCGGCAGGCGTCTGGCCCAGCTCGTAGCACAGCCGGTTCTCGAACAACGGGTACACCCGGGTAGGGAAGATCAGCCCGGCGGCCTGGGCTTGGGCGCTTCCCAGCAGGTTGGCGTCGAAAGCCGGCGGACCACCCGGCTCGGCGCTCCACCCGCGCTCGGTCACGGGATCCATGCCGGCCTTGGCCAGCACCCCCGTCGAGGACTGAGCTTCCCCGCCCGCGAGCAGCGCGATGCGGCTCTCCCCAAGCGCCACCCGAGCGGCGACCTCGTCGAGCAGCCGGGCCGGCCACTGGCCGCCCACGGGGCTCGCGAACTGGTGCTTCAGCTGCGCCCCGAGGCGGTCGGCAAGCAACCCAGGCAGGTCGTCGTAGATCCAGCTGACCACGTTGACGGTGTCGATGCTGTCCGCGTCGTGCAGTAGGCGCGAGTCTCCGGCGTCCTGCGCCGCCAGGTGCAGAGCGTCGAGCATGAGCTCCGCGGGTTCCCGTGCGCCGTCGACCGTGCGGTCCCGGTTACCGCGGACCTGACCGACGCCGACCAGTACCGGAATGCGGTGCGGATCTTGCACCAGGGCGCTCCTTCAAAAGTGGCAATGGGTTTTCGCGACGGTATTACAGACACGGAAGGATGTCCCGCGTTGGGTCGGTCTCTGGCGCCTGCAGGCGATGAACCACGCAATCCCACCACCAACACCCCAAGCGAATTGAACGTCAAGAGGACGTTCAGCGCGAGCTTCGCTGGCTTCACGGCTGCATTTCCGTTCGCGCAGACAGCCGATCCGAACGTCTTCAACAACGCTGCCATCGGTCTCAACTCCTTCTCAGGATACTGATGCGCAACGTCTCCTGAGTTAAACCGTTGCCCTTGCTAGGGCGGCCGACTGGCTCGACTCGGAGATCGCGGCGGGGTGGGCTTCGTGTCCAATCACCGAGAACGGCTTCGTGCGGATACTCAGCCAGCCCCGCTATCCAAGCCCAGTGTCGTGCTCTGCAGCCGTCGAGCTGCTCAGCCGGGCGTACGACAGCAACCATCATGAGTTCTGGCCCTGCGACGTCAGCGTGCTCGACCGACATACCGTGGACCGCTCCCGGTTGCACAGCCCGAGGCAGGTGACTGACGCGTACCTTCTCGCGTTGGCTGTTGCGCATGGCGGGCGCTTCGTCACCTTCGATCGAGGACTCGCGCTCAGCGCCGTGTACGGTGCGACGGAACACCACCTCACCATCCTCTGATTCCGCGATCGCTCCGGGCGGCGACGAACGAAGTACCAGCAGACGGCGGGCAAACCGCTGCACCTGGAGGGCGCCGCTCGCCCCGCCGTGGCGACTTTCGCGTCGGGTACCGCGTCGATGAGCAACGCGCGCCGTGTACGCACTCAATAGTCGGCCACTATCACCGCCAGTGACCTGCGGTAGGTCGACCAAATCGACCATCACGGCCATGCCTTGCTCCCCCACCACTGCGCCGCACTACGCTCAACTGCCGTGATCGCGATGCCCACAGAACGTGCGACCAGATGACGACCGCCGACGGTGCAGCCCGCAGGGCCACGGTCCGCAACTCACTCGGCGTGGGGTTCGCCGTCGGCGCGTACGGGTTCGCCTTCGGCGCGGCTTCGGTCGCCGCCGGATTGTCCGTGCTGCAGACCTGCCTGCTGTCGCTGTTCGCGTTCACCGGCGGCACCCAATTCGCGGTCGTCGGGGTCATCGCCGGCGGCGGCAGCCTGGCCGCCGCGCTGTCCAGCGGTCTGCTGCTCGGCTCGCGCAACACGCTGTACGCGATGCGCCTCGCGCCCCTGCTGCGGGTGCGCGGCATGCGCCGACTCGTCGCGGCGCTCGGGACCATCGACGAGTCCACCGCCATGGCAATCGGCCAACGCTCCGATGAGCTTTCCCGGGTCGCATTCTGGTGGACCTTCGGT
>JALYVL010000343.1 GCA_030853285.1 Actinomycetota bacterium
GGCGGCGGCGGAACACCGGGTGCTCGGTGCGTAGGGCGATCGCGCGGGAAGTGAACTCCACGAGATCCGCGTTCGTCTCAGCCAGGTCCCAGTCCATCCAGGCCAGCGGGGAGTCCTGGCAGTACACGTTGTTGTTGCCCTGCTGGGTGCGGCCCAGCTCATCGCCGTGGGCGAGCATCGGGGTGCCCTGACTCACCAACAGGGTGGCCAGGACGTTGCGCTGTTGGCGCGCGCGCAGGGCGAGGATCTCGGGGTCGTCGGTGGGGCCCTCGACACCGCAGTTCCAGGAGCGGTTGGTGCTCTCCCCGTCCTGGGAGTCCTCGCCGTTGGCCTCGTTGTGCTTGTCGTTGTAGGACACCAGGTCGGCGAGGGTGAAGCCGTCGTGGGCGATGACGAAGTTGATACTCGCGCCAGGGCGTCGGCTGGAGTCCTGGTAGAGGTCCGAGGAGCCGGTGAGCCGGGAAGCGAACTCGCCAAGCGTGGAGTCCTCGCCCCGCCAGTAGTCGCGGACGGTGTCGCGGTACTGCCCGTTCCACTCCGTCCACAGCGAGGGGAAGTTGCCGACCTGGTAGCCGCCCTCGCCGACGTCCCACGGCTCGGCGATCAGTTTGACCTGGCTGACGATGGGGTCCTGCTGCACCAGGTCGAAGAACGCGCTGAGCTTGTCCACGTCGTGCAGCTCGCGAGCCAGGGTGGAGGCCAGGTCGAAGCGGAAGCCGTCCACGTGCATCTCGGTCACCCAGTAGCGCAGCGAATCCATGATCAGCTGCAGCGTGTGCGGCTGGCGAACGTTCAGGCTGTTGCCGGTGCCGGTGTAGTCCATGTAGTGCTGCTCATCACCGTCGACCAGCCGGTAGTAGTTGGCGTTGTCGATGCCCCGGAAGCCGATCGTCGGGCCCTGGTGGTTGCCCTCGGCCGTGTGGTTGTAGACCACGTCCAGGATCACCTCGATGCCCGCATCGTGCATGTCCCGAACCATGGCCTTGAACTCGTTCACGGCGGCGCCGGGCAGGGACGGCTGGGCGTACTCGGCGTGCGGCGCCAGGAACCCGAAGCTGTTGTAGCCCCAGTAGTTGCGCAGTCCCTTGTCCAGCAGCGTCTGATCCTGCATGAACTGGTGCACCGGCATCAGCTCGATCGCCGTGATCCCCAGCTTCTTCAGATGCTCGATCACCACCGGGTGTGCGAGGCCGCCGTAGGTGCCGCGGATGCCCTCGGGAATGCCCGGGTGGGTCATCGTCATGCCCTTGACGTGCGCCTCGTAGATCACCGTCTGGTGGTAGGGGATGTTGGGCGCGCGGTCGTAACCCCAGTCGAAGAAGGGGTTGATCACGACGGTGGTCATGGTGTGGCCCAGCGAGTCGTCGGTGTTGCGCTCGTCAGGGTCGTCGAAGCTGTAGGAGAACAGCGACGGATCGCCGTCGAAGTTGCCGTCGAAGGACTTGCCGTAGGGGTCCAGCAGCAGCTTGCTGGGGTCGCACCGGTGCCCGTTGGCGGGGTCATACGGGCCGTGCACGCGGTAGCCGTAGCGCTGGCCGGGCTGCACCAGAGGCAGGTAGCCGTGCCAGACGTAGCCGTCGACCTCGATCAGTGGCACTCGGGTCTCGGCGCAGTCGTCGTCGATGAGGCACAGCTCGACGGCATCGGCGATCTCGGAGAACAAGGCAAAGTTCGTGCCGGTGCCGTCGTAGGTAGCGCCCAACGGGTAGGCGTGGCCCGGCCACACGGGGTGGGCGGTGGTCTGATTGTCGTCGGCCATGACGTCAGACAGTAGCGGCGGCCGCCTGGCGACGCGTGATCGTGGGTGGCGTGATCCTGACGACAGTGCGCGTCGTTACCGTCACTCCGGTGACCCCTGAGGAAATCTTGGCCACCGACGCCGCGCACATCTGGCATCCCTACGGCGCGATACCCGCCACCGAGCCGCCGCTCGTGGTGTCCTCCGCGCGCGGAGTACGGCTCACCATGGGTGATGGTGGGGAGCTGATCGACGGCATGTCCTCCTGGTGGGCGGCGGTGCACGGGTACCAGCACCCGGTGCTCGACGCCGCCGTCACCACGCAGCTGGGTCGGATGAGCCACGTGATGTTCGGCGGCCTCACCCACGAGCCCGCCGCCCGGTTGGCTCAGCTGCTGGTGGGCATCACCCCCGCGGGACTGGAGCACGTGTTCTTCGCTGATTCCGGGTCGGTGTCGGTGGAGGTGGCGGTCAAAATGTGCCTGCAGTACTGGCGCGCGAAGGGACGCCCCGGCAAGCACCGCTTGATGACCTGGCGCGGCGGTTACCACGGGGACACCTTCACCCCGATGAGCGTCTGCGACCCGGACGGCGGGATGCATTCGTTGTGGACCGATGTGCTTGCGCCCCAGGTGTTCGCCGACGCACCGCCCACGAAGTTGGACACCGGCTACGTCGCGCAGCTGGCGCAGCTGATCGAGACCCATGCCGACGAGCTGGCCGCGGTGATCGTGGAGCCGGTGGTGCAGGGTGCCGGGGGAATGCGCTTTCACGACCCGCGCTACCTGCACGTGCTGCGCGAGCTGTGCACGGTGCACGGGGTGCTGTTGATCTTCGATGAGATCGCCACCGGTTTCGGGCGTACCGGCGAGCTGTTCGCGGCCGACCACGCCGGGGTCAG
>JALYVL010000344.1 GCA_030853285.1 Actinomycetota bacterium
CGGTGGGTGATCGCGGTTGGGATCCGATCCGTAATATTGACGAGGGAGAACCCGGTTGAGCGACGACGAACGGCCGGACCCCTCGCCTGCCTCAGGTGAGCCGCGGCCCGACGCCGAGGGGCGCAAACTCAACCCGTCTGCACCGTGGGAGCGGCCGTGGGCCATGACCCCCCGGCCGGCAGCACCAACGCCTGCCCCGTCCCAGCCCGACAATCCGGCTCCCGACCGCGCCGAGGCCGCTGAGGACACCAGCGTCGCGGCGGTGCTACAGCGTGTCGGCGGCCCCGCTCCCAGCGGACGACGGCGGCGGCGGGAGGAGGACACCGAGACCGCTGTCCTGCCCCGCATCACCGAGTCCGGCCCGACGCTCGCAGCCGAGGAACCAGTCCCGATGAGCGCGGGCGCACCCGCAGCGTCGGTACGTACCTCTCTGCCCCGTCCCACCCGGTTGCAGACCAAACGGGCCCACCGCCGCCGCCGCGCCACCGTCCTGCGCCGTGGCACCGCCGCATTCGTGGCCCTGTTGGTCTTCCTCGTCACCGGCGCAGCGTGGGGAGCGACCACCTACCTCGACTCCAAGCTCAACCACGTCGATGCGCTGGATCAGAATTCGGCGAGCGTGCACAATCCGAGCGGGCAGCGCGGAGACGAGAACTACCTGCTGGTGGGCTCGGACTCCCGGGCCGGTGCCAACGGCGAGGTCGGCGCCGGGGGGACCGCCCAAGCGGGCGGTGCCCGGTCGGACACCGTGATGCTGGCCCACGTCCCCGCCGATCGCGGCCGCGTCGTCGTGGTGTCCTTTCCCCGCGATCTCGAGGTCGACCGTCCCGCCTGCGCCGAGTGGAACAACAGCGATGCCACCTACAGCACCACCACCGCCCCCGCAGAGAACCAGAGCAAACTGAACGCCGCGTACTCCGTCGGCGGCCCCAAATGCCTCGTCCAGGTGATCCAGCAGATCTCCGGGTTGAAGATCAACCATTTCGTCGGCGTGGACTTCTCCGGCTTCGAGTCGCTGGTCAACCAGATCGGCGGGGTGGAGGTGTGCACCACGCGTCCACTGGTCGACGACGAGTTGGGCACCATCCTCCCCAACGCCGGGACGCAACTGATCAACGGCCAGACCGCGCTCAGCTACGTGCGGGCGCGCAAGGTCGACGCGGAGGGCACCGGCGACTACGGCCGCATCAAGCGTCAGCAGCGTTTCCTGTCGTCGCTGCTGCGCAAGGCGATGTCCACCGATGTCTTGTTCAACTTCGGCAAGCTGCGGGGCTTCATCAATGGATTCACCGCAGCCACGTTCGGACAGAACATGGACGCGGACTCGCTGATCACCCTCGGCCAGTCGCTGCAGGGTCTGTCCGCGGGCCGGGTCACGTTCATCACCGTGCCCACCACCGGCACCCGCGACGGCAACGAGGTGCCCAACCTGAAGGAGATCACCAACATCTTCCAGGCCATCATCGACGACACGCCACTGCCCGGGGAGCAAGGCGCCGCCAAGCCCGCACCCATGCCACCGCCCAGCACAACGCCGTCGAAGCCAGGCGGCTCCGCACAGATTCGGGTCCTCAACGCCACCACCAAGGCCGGGCTCGCCGGGACGACCGCACAGAAGTTGTCCGACTTCGGCTACACCATGGACACCGTCGGCACCGGCACATCTACGCAGCGCACCACCAGCATTCGCTACTCCGCTAACCAGGCCGACGCGGCCAAGCAACTGGGCGCCTCCGTTCCCGACGCCCAACTGCAGGAAGTGGATGATCTCGGCGACACGATCGAGCTGGTTCTCGGCCAGAGCTTCGGCGGTGACGTCTTGGCACCCAGCGTGACCCCGACCAGCTCGGCCCCCGCCCCGCTGCCCCCCGGCCTGTCGGTGGTCAACGCCGGAGACGCCAGCTGCGGCTGAGTGCCCCTCGAAATTCACCGGGCATTCACTTGCAGCGCACCGGGCAGCCGGGACGAGGCCGTATTCTCACTGGCATGCGCGTCGCCTACACCGAACAGCTCAGTGACCTCGCCGGCCAGCTCGCCGCCATGTGCGGGCTCACCGAGCTGGCCATGCAGCGGGCCACCCAGGCCCTGCTCGAGGCGGACCTCCCCTTGGCCGAGCAGGTGATCAGCGACGACGACCACATCGACGAGCTGGCGGTGGCCTGCGAAGACAAGGCGTTCGCCCTGCTCGCGCTGCAGGCGCCGGTGGCCGGTGATCTGCGGACGGTGGTCGCGGCCATCCACATCGTCGCCGACATCGACCGGATGGGTGAGCTTGCGCTGCACGTCGCCAAGATCGCCCGTCGCCGGCACCCCCAGCGGGTGCTGCCCGAGGAGGTGCGCGGCTACTTCACCGAGATGGGCCACGTCGCGGTCGCCTTGGCTGCCTCCGCCCGTGAGGTGCTGCTCACCCGCGATCCCGACCGCGCCGCCCTGCTCGAGGACGAGGACGACGCGATGGACGACCTGCACAAGCACCTGTTCAGCGTGATCATGGACGACGAGTGGCCGCACGGAGTTGCTGCCGCCGTGGACGTCACCCTGCTGGGCCGCTTCTACGAGCGCTTCGCCGACCACGCCGTGGAGGTCGCCCGCCAGGTCATCTTCCTGGTCACGGGCAAGCACCCCGAGCCACCGACG
>JALYVL010000013.1 GCA_030853285.1 Actinomycetota bacterium
GACGCACGCGCTGAGTCCTGCGTGATTCCTGCCGCTTTCCTGCTCAGTGTGGGATTTAAGACGGTGCGCCACCACGAGCGGTGGCCGCGGCTGCGCTTGGAACTGCGGTCGGCGATCAGCTGGAAGGAAGACGTGGAAGCGGCGTTGGACCGCCTACTGGGCAGCGTCAGCATCGGCACCGTACCGGCAAGTGCGGCCCACGCCACCGCTCGGCCGGCTTAGGCGTGGGCGCGGCGAGTCAGCCGGTCAGTTCCTCGGCGAGCAGCTCCTCGAAAGTGAACGTACCGGTGGGCTGGTCGTCCACGCCGAGCATGTACAGCCGCTTCACACCCACGACGATGGCCTCCGCGATGGCGTCGCGTTGGCGCGAATGGGCCAGCAATGCGACATCGTGCGCGTTGGACAAGTACCCGACCTCGAGGTGTACGGCAGGCATCTTGGTGAGCCGCAACAGGTCCCAGGTCCGGCCGTGGTTGCGGCAGTTCTGCATCCCGGTGCGGGCCACGATCTCGCGCATCACATAGCCGCCCAGCATCTCGCCGATTGTCGAGTTCGCACCGTCGGCGTTGCCGAAATGGAAGCTGGCAACCCCCTCCGCGTGAGGTGATTTGTTGGCGTCGGCGTGCAGCGAGATGAGCAGGTCCGCCCCGCACGAGTTGGCGAACGCTGCCCGCTCGCTGGCCGGCGGGTTCGTGTGCCGGGGGTGGGACAGGAACGTCTCCACGCCGGTGGCGGCCAAGCGCCCTTCTACGAGGCACGCCAAGTCCCACACAAGGTCGGCCTCTGCGAGGGCGCCGCCGGCACCGGTGAGCCCGTACGCACTCGCGAGGACACCCCGTTCGCTGCCACCACAGGCCGGGTCGATGACGATGCGCTTTCCGCGTAGCTGTGGCCCGGAGAGGCGAACTGCTTCTTCCTCCCGAATGCGCTGCGGCGAGCCTCCCGATGCCATCCGCGCGAGGTAGCCCAGTGCGCGGAGCGTCGCAGGTCCACAAATGCCGTCGCTGGTGACGCCGCACTCACGTTGGAAGCTGCGCAGCGCGACGTCTGTCTGCGGACCGAAGACACCGTCCGCGCGGCCGGTGTTGTACCCGAGCTCGAGCAACCGGGTTTGCAGCGTCTGGACGTCGTCCCCGGACATGGGTGCGGCCAGCTGGTAGATCAGGGTCCGCGCGCCCAGCTTGTAGGAGGCCTCTTTCAGCGCCCGGTACGTCGCACTGCCCACCAGACCGTCGACAATGAGGCCACGGTGTTGTTGGAAGGCTCGGACGGCGTGGTCCACGGAGTGGTCGAAAACGGAATCGCCTTCCCGCGTTGGCAAATGGCCGAGATCGACCAGCGCGGCGCGGATCTCGGCTACTGCAACTCCATCGTCGCCGAGCCGGAGGATCTGCATGCAAGGCCTTCCCAGTGATGATCAGTAAGGTCAAGGGTCTCATGCGAGGGTGCCACAGCACGTGACAAACCCGCAGTTGTTGCGTAGCCAACAACGGGCAGTGCCTGCGGGTGTCGCCGACAGCGCAGTCGGACGGCGCCCGCAGGCACGTCGATCAGAGGACGCCAGACAGGTCCTGCAGCAGCGCAGCCTTGGGCTTTGCCCCCACGATCTGCTTCACCGGCTTGCCGTCCTGGAACAGAATGAGCGTAGGGATCGACATGATCTGGTAGTCCCTGGGGATGGAGGGGTTCGCGTCGATGTCCATCTTGGCGATGGTCAGCTTCTCGCCGTGTTCGTTGGCGATCTCTTCGAGCACTGGCGCGACCATCTTGCACGGCCCGCACCAGGTAGCCCAGAAGTCGACGAGAACGGGCTTGCTGCTACCGAGAACCTCGTCGGCGAACGTGGCGTCGGTGACGGTGATGGGTGTGGACATGGGTGCTCCTTTGAGGGGTGTACAGGTGTGGGAAGTGGGGATTCTCAGGCGCCGGTGCCGATCGGTCCGTAACCGCCGCCGACGAGTTCGGGCGCTCGCGCGGCGTGTTCGGGGTCGAGTGCGTGCTCGGCGAGCCAACGCTCGGCGTCGATGGCGGCCGAGCATCCGGTGCCCGCTGCGGTGATGGCCTGGCGGTAGGTCTGATCGACGAGGTCGCCGGCCGCGAACACGCCATCGAGGGAGGTGGCGGTACTGCCGTCCGCGACGCGCACATACCCACCGCTGTCCACGGCGACCTGGGCACGCACCAGCTCGCTGCGCGGGTCGTGCCCGACGGCGACGAACATCGCCGTGACGTCGAGAGTGCTCTCCTCGCCCGTCGTCGTGTCGCGCAGGCGCAGGCCCGAGACACTGCCGTCGCCGAGAACCCCGACCACCGCGGCGTTCGTGCGGAAGCGGATCTTGTCGTTCTGCTGGGCGCGCTCCAACATGATCCGGGAGGAGCGGAACTCCTCCCGGCGGTGGATGAGGGTGACCGAGCGGGCGAAGCGGGTGAGGAAGGTCGCTTCCTCCATGGCCGAGTCGCCACCACCGATCACGGCGATGTCCTGGTCGCGAAAAAAGAAGCCGTCGCAGGTGGCGCACGAACTGACGCCGCGCCCGAGCAGGGTCTGCTCGCCGGGGATGCCGAGATATCGGGGTGCCGCGCCCATCGCCAGGATCACCGCCCGCGCCCGGTAGGTGTGGCCATTGGCGGAGACCGTCTTCACCGATCCGGACAGCTCGACCGACTCCACGTCTTCGGCCCGGAGCTCGGCGCCAAAACGCTTGGCCTGCTCGCGCATCTCCTCCATCAATGCCGGGCCCATGATTCCCTCGCGAAAGCCCGGGAAGTTCTCCACCTCGGTGGTGGTCATCAGGGCACCGCCGAACTGGCTGCCCTCGAAGACCAGGGGGTTCAGCTGGGCGCGAGCGGTGTATACGGCGGCCGTGTATCCGGCCGGGCCGGACCCGATGACGATGACGTCCCGGACAGCATCGTCCCGGTCGGTACCGTCGGACGCTGTCGAGAATGCGGATGGGTCGGGCATGGGCGCCTCCTGGAGAATCAACTCGCGTGCTCACGATTCAACACCAGGGGTCGGACGCTTGTTCCGGGTGCGTGCATGCCGCGGTCAGCGAGGGCCGATATCCACCTTACTCAGGGTGGCAGGGTTGCGCGCCGAGCACTCCGGGCCCACCACCAGTGCGGTGAACACCGCGGCGCGACCCGTCGGGAGCAGCAGCAGGATGCCACGGCGGCCGTCGAGCGTGACGGGAGCGGCGCCGATCACGGTCGTTGCGGGGGGTACGCCGTTGGCTTGGAGACACCCTGGCAGCGTGGTGTTGGTACTGAGCGAGCCGTAGTCCTGACGGCCGAGCGCCGCCAGGGCTTGAGGCCCCGGCGTGCCTGAGCCAAGGTCCAGTACTTGCGGTGGCGGACCTGCCTGCGGCGCCGGGACTGCCTGCGGCGCCGGAACTGCCTGCGGCGCTGCGGCCTGCGGAGTGCCGGGGACGCTGGGTGACCCCAGCACCGAACCCAGCGCCACCACGCCGGCGACGGCAGCCGCAGCCACGAGCGCGGCTCCCAGGTAAACGCCCCGACGACGACCACCATGCCGACGCGCGCGGGCCGCGGCCAGGTCGCTGACTCGCGCGGGCGGGGCCACCAGGCCGGCAAGTGCCGCGTCCATCCGCGCGGCGAGGTGGGCAGGCATCGCCACCGAGGCCGGTGGTGCTGCGGAGAGCTGCCGCACGGTGCTGTCCAGGGCAGTGAGCACCCGGTTGGCGTCGCGATCGGCTCGCACCCGGGGCCACAGGGCTGCGGTAAGTCCCTCGTCCAACGCGCCCGCATGGAGATCGGCAAGAAGTTCGCGCGAGTACGGAGGGTCGAGCAACGAAGACCAAGCCGTGGCGTCGTTCATCGATCCTCCCTTCTGGTGTGTGCCCTCGCCTGTGTGACGTGCGGCAGCGCGGAACGGTTCCCCTCGACGGCAGAATGGGCAGGCGAGTCCTCGGCGCGGAGGTGTCCGAGCAGCACAGCCAGCTTGGTGCGGCCCCGCGCACAGCGACTCTTGATCGTGCCCTCGGCAACCCCGAGAGCCCGGGCGGCGTCGATTACCGAGTACCCCTCGACGTCGACGGCGACCACGGCAGCGCGTTGGTCGGCCGGGATCTTGAGCAGCGCCTGGTGCACCAGCAGGCTGAGCTCTTTGTCGGCCATGGCGTCACCGGGTGCCGCAAGCTCGTCGTGATCGTCCTCGGGCAACGTGACGGTGGGCCGGGCCTGACGTCTGCGCATCCGGTCGAGGCAGGAGTTGACGACGATGCGGTGCAGCCAGGTGGTGACGGCGGAGTCCGCTCGAAAACCGGCGGCCGCGCGGTGGGCGGAGAGGAACGCGTCCTGCAGGGCGTCCGCGGCCTCCTCGGGGTCACGCGTGGTGCGCAGCGCGACCGCCCACATCCGGTCGCGGTGGCGGTGTACGAGTTCCGCGAATGCGTGGGGGTCGCCTGCGGCATGCGCACGCACCAACTCAACATCGGAGACGTGCGCTCCGGTGCCATCGCGGCCCCCCGCCCCCGACATGGTCTCAGCCCGCTCGCTGCAATGTGAGCTCGGCGAGCTTGCTGCTGTACGGCGTGCTCGAACCACCGAGCTTGGTGATCCACACCAGGAGATACCTCGTCGGCTTCATGTTGTTCAGCGTGACTGTGGTACGCCCGGACTGCAGCGTCGTGGTGGTGAGCACAGTGGTATCGGAGAGATCGGGTGTCGCGCTCGGCGACGACCGGATCTCGACGACCGTGCCGCTGCTGGGCGAGTCGATCGTCACCGAGTTCAACGCGACGGAGTCCGGCAAGGTCAACAGCAAGCCGAGACCGTTCTTGAGCCTCGGCAGCTGCTGGGAGTAGGCGTCGGTCGCCCACGACGTGGCGGGATCCCCATCGATGGCCTTGCCCGCGTTGCGCGAGTCGTCCATGGTGCCCTGCGGCGAGTAGACGGCGGCCTTGGTGGGCACAATCGGTCCCCCTGCCGCTGCTGTGGTCGGGCTGGTTCCGCCGGAGCCGGGCGCAGCGGAGCCGGGCACAGAGGAGCCGGGGACACTCAGGCTCGGCAATTGTGCGGTGCTTCCCCCGCCGAGCGTGTTGACCACGGCGTAGGTCAGGGCGGCAACGATGACGATTGCGGCCACCGCCAGTGCGGTGAGGGCCAGCAGCATCTTGCGGGAGCGCGCGTTGCCTGCCCGTGCTCGACGTTCGCGGGCGACGGTGGGCGGGTCGTAGTCCAGCGGTGACTCGGCGGGTCCGTGGCCCTCGTCGTGCGCGGCCGAGTCGTTGATGACGGGCATCAGGTCGGTCTGCTGGTCCAGCACAGACGCCTGATCGAGCACCGTCTGTACCGCAGCCGCCGTCCGGATGCCGCTCTCCGGTTGCAACGCTCGCGCGATCAGCGCGGAGATCTCGTATGGCACTCCGGGCCGGAGGGCACGCGCCGGGGTGACCACGCCGTCCCCACCCCGCTCGGCGGCGGGCATACCCTCGGCGCCGGGTTCGGGCAGCGGCCAGGTCGCTGTGATCAACGCGTAGAGGATGGCGCCGAGGCCTTGGACGTCTGCGGCCGGCTCGGCGTCGGTGGGAACGCCGGGGAAAGCCAGCACGGCGTTTCCGGCCGTGCTGATCCGGATCCGGTCCGGGTGGTCCAGGCCAACCGGGACGCCGGAACGATGGGCGGCCTCGGCCACTCCGGCCAGCGCACGGACGGCCCGCGCCGCCCCGATCGCCGGCGGTCGGGTGTCGGCGACATCTTTGAGGGAGCGCCCGGCGGTCCACTCCGCCACCACGATGCCGCCCGAACTGGCGCGCACCACGTCCAGCACTCTGGCGAGCGCAGGCGAGTCGATCCGACCCAGCCGTAACGTGCGTCCCAGCACGGCCTGCGGCCCCTCGGCGTCGTCCGGGTCCGCCGTCTGCTCGGCGTCGACAAAAGTGAGTGCGACGTCGCGTTCCAACACGGTGTCCTTGGCCTGCCAGAACCGGAGCGATCCGGAGCCACCGTGCGCCGCGAGCAGCCGGTAGCGTCCACCCGCCACCGCTGCACCGGGTACGAGCTGTGGGCCGCGCACCACGGCGCGCGCGCGGGGTGCGGGGGTTGGCTGCTCGCGCGCCGGCTTGTCGGCTGGCACTGCCCCACCCCCACCTCTCCTGACGCCATGACTGCTCGGGTAAGGGTACGGGAGCGACGCGGCCGGTAGGCGCGGCAGCAGGGTCGTCTCCTCGAACATCGACGGATCGAGGTCCTCCTGCGCGGGTGGGGTTACCGATCCCACTGCCGTCGTCGCATCGGGCCTGCCGAATCTGCCGGGAAGTCGGGCGGTGATGGCACGCGCCATCCCCGCCGTCTCGGGCAGCTTGAACACCAGCAGCAGGCCGTAGCCGATGCCCAGCACGATCACGGTGTGCAGCGCCATGGCCACCAGCGATCCGGCGAGGATGCCCAAGGCGTTCTCCAGCGTGCTCACCGGCACCGCGAGTCCGAACAGGGCGTCCACCGCGACGGCGATGAGGCTTGCGGCCAGCACGGTGACCGTGGTGCGCACCAACGCCTTGGTCTCCAGGTGGCCGAGTTGGCGCCACAGCACCAGTCCGCCGACAATCGCTCCGGCGGTGAAGCCAACGCCGTTGATGAACGACAGCCATCCCACCACTTGATCGGGGTGCACGAACGAGGGGATCCACAGCATGAAGGGGATGCGCACGATTACCGTCAGCGCCATCAGCAGCGTCGGGATCCACGGCTGCTGGCGGGCGTAGAAGACCCGCAGCTGGATCAGGCCCACCGCGAACGGCAACAGTCCGAAGGCGGAGACCGCGACCGTGGCGCCCAGTCGACTGGCGTTCTCAACCGCGGACGCGCTGCCCCGCAGCGAGAACAGCGCCACGCCCAGGGTGGTGCCGTGCACCGTGAACAGCGCGATGATGGGCAGCAGCCCGACGGTGGACAAGCGCGAGGCCAGCGAGAGATCAGCGACCACACTGTCGGTGTCGTTGGATGCGGCAGAGCGACTCATCCTGGGCATGATCGCGGTGATCAGCGAGACGCCGAGCACCCCGTAGGGCACCTGCAGCAGAAGCCAGGCAGTTTGGAACAACACCGGGCCGCTCTGGTCGTACTGGGAAGCCACCCGGTTGGTGATGATGAAGCCCACCTGGCTGACCAGCACATAGGCGAGCACCGCCACGCCCATGCCCCCGAAGTGCTTCAGCCGGGCGTCGATCCCCCACTTCGGTCGCAGATCGACGCCCAGCTTGCGCAGTGCGGGGACGAGGTAGATCGCCTGGGCGACGATGCCGAGGGTGGTTCCGGTGCCGAGGACCAGCAGCTTGGGGTTGCTCAGCGAGTTCTGTAGCTCTCCCGGCGTCAGGTAGTAGGCCACGATGGCGGCCAGGGTGACGATGTTGTTCAGGACGGGCGCCCACGCCACCTTGGCAAACAGTCCGCGAGTGTTCAAAATGGCGCCGAACAGCGCGCCAAGGCCGTAGAACAGGATCTGCGGCAGCAGGAGCAGCGCGAACAGGGTCGCCAGCCGGGTGTCCACCTGCCCGTTGGGATCGAGAAACAGGTGGATCAGCCACGGTGCGCCGACCATGGACGCCACCGTGGCGGTGAGCAGCACGAACCCGGCGACGGTGAGCAGGCGACGGGTGAACTCCGTCCCGCCGTCGGGGTCCTCGCGCTCCGCCCGCACCAGCACCGGCACGACGATGCTGGTGAGCACCGCGCCGAGCACCAGCTCGGACACGATGTTGGGCAAGGTGTTGGCGACGCTGAACGAGCTCCCCGCGGCGCCAAGGCCGATCGTCGCGGCCAGCGCCACTGCCTTGAGGAAACCCGTGATGCGGCTGATCAGCGTGGGGATGACCTGCGAACCGCTCGCCTTGAGCAGGCCGGTGTCGCTGCGATCGTCCGCAACCTGTCTGCTCGCTGCTGGAACGCTCACTTGTGCACCATCCGCTGCTCATCGGCCCGGTCGGGCTGCCCCCGGAAACGGTGCCACAGCCGGCGCGCCACCAGGACGAGCAGGACGAGTGCAGCCCCGGCGGTGGCCAGTGCGGTTGCCGGACCGTACGCGGTGGAACGCACCTGCAGACGGGTCGGCTCCCCGAGCCGCTGGCCGTTGTCGGTGCTCAGCGCGACATCGACGGCGAACTGGCCGGTACGGCTGACCGAGGTGGGTACCTGCAGCTGACGGCTGCTGTGCGCGGGGAGTTGCTGTACCCCGATGTCCGTCGCCCGCAATCCCGCCGGGGCGTCCACCGTGAGGCGGACGTTCACCGACACCGGCAGATCGTTGTGCACGACCAGCAGTAGTGGGCTCTGCGCGGAGGCCAAGGTGTACGTGCCGCTGGGTGCTTGCAGGGCGACGGCGTGGTGCAACTGGTCGAGCGCCTGGCGGACGGCCTGCACTTGCGGGTCCCCCGCCGCCCCGTCGGGGGTTGTGCTGGAGGCGGTGGAGGCGCCCCGCAACAGTCCCAGCCGCAGCGGGGCCAGCAGATCATCGGGGCTCGTACCGCTCTGCGGATCACGCTGCAGCGCGGCTGCGAAGCGGTCGACGTCGGCTGCCACGGTGGAGATCGCGGCGGTGGTGCGACCAGGGATCTCTGACGAGGCCGCCTGCACGGGGTAGTCCAGCTGCGCCGTGGTGGTACTGGAATTCGCTTGAGCAAGCAGCGTGGGCAGGGGCAGCGCGGTGGCGGCGCCCGCTTGAACAGGGTGCTCAACTCACCGAGCATCGTCTGGGCTTGGCTGCCGTCGATCTCCCACCGCTGGGGGGGCGCGAGCAGCACGGAGCTGGGCCTGCCTGCGCTGGTGCCGCCCGTGCCGATTGCCGGCCACGCGATGGCGCCGAGCGCGTCCTGTAGCCGCAGGTGCCGCTGATCGCCGGACCCCGTGGCTGCGAGTGCCGTCGCCGAAGGTGCGTCGATGAGCCCGACCCCGAGGGGGTTGCCGCCGGTGTCGAGCCGGGCGGTCCTGGTGGTGAGCGGCAGGGCTGACCCGCCGGTGGTGGTGATGCCGTCGCTGGAGACGAGCGTGGTTTTGGCGCCCAGAGCCGCCAGTTCGGTGGCAGTGCGCTCGGCCAGGAAACCGCTGTCGGGCCACACGACGTCGGCCAGTGCAGGCAGACCCAGTGTCTTGGCCACGACGTCGCGCCCCGAGTCGATTGCAGCGCGCTCCAGCTCGGGCAACGAGCTCCGGGCAAGTGCGTTCACGTCGGCCTGCGCCCAGGGCACGGCCACCACGCAGCGGCCTCTGCTCGTCGCCTTCAGGCGGTCCAGCCAGGCGCCGGCGGCGGGGCCTCCGGTACCAGGAACACGCGAGCCGTTGACTGCGGCCACCTCATAGCCGCGGGTCATGGCCACCGCCGTGACCAAGAGGTCGGGGTCCACCCCGAGGCAGAGACTGTTGGCGAGGGCGCCGGTTGGGTCGGCGGCGGGCGTGGTGCGCTGTTGGACAGCACTGAGCAGGCCGTCCAAACGCCCACCGTCGGCGAAGGACCGTGCCAGCTCGTCGTCGCTCAACACGGTGGGCGCGCCGAGGGCGCCCGGGAGCAGGCGTGGTCGGTCGGCCAGCGGCCACAGCACGGTCATGCCGGTCGCGGCGGTGGGCACCCGGACGGCAGGCGGAGCCGCAGTGCCGGGCGTCTGTGCTGCTGGCGGCAGACTCAGCACGGGTAACAAGAACTGCGCCACGTCCAGGCGGGCACGTCCACCGAAGTCCGGCTCCCCGTTGACGTTCACCAGCATCGGGTACACCCCGGGTTGGGTCAACGCCAGGCTGTTGACTGTGGTGCCGCTCAGCGGTAGCGACAACGAGAAGGGAACCGACTGACCAGGACTGAGCTTGGCCGACACCGTGGTGAACGCGCCCTGGATCGCCGGCTCGGTGGGCACCGAGCGCAGCGCAGTGCGCAGTTCGGTCTCGTTCTGGACCATCGGTGCGCGCTCCAGGCGCACCTGCAGGTTGCTGACGTCGCGATCACCGTCGTTGATCACAGAGCCCTGGGCCGTCACCTGGTCGGCCGCAGTGCCGGTGACGACGCTCGGCGTGATCGAATCGACCTGCAGACGCACGAAGTGTGGGTTGGGCACGACGGGGCTCGCGGCGGCCGCACCCGCGAGCGCGAGCACACCGAAGGCGGTTCCTACGG
>JALYVL010000345.1 GCA_030853285.1 Actinomycetota bacterium
ACCATTCGCTGCGCCACGGCATCACCGACGCTGCGCACCGCCGCCAGCCCGAGCCGTACCGCCTGCTCACCGGTGGGCGCGGGTTCCAGATCGGCGTGGGCGAGGCTTCGGTTCACGTCCGGACCGTGCACGGTGACCCCGTGGCGTCGAGCGTCGGCCACCAGTGACTGCGGAGAGTAGAAGCCCATCGGTTGGGCCCGGAGCAAGGCCGCGCAGAACGCCGCCGGATGGTGCAGCTTGAACCACGCCGAGTAGAACACCAGCGAGGCGAAGCTCAGCGAGTGGCTTTCCGGAAATCCGAAGTTGGCAAAAGCGAACAGCTTTTCGAAGATCCGATCAGCGGTTCCACCGGTGATTCCGTGCATGCTCGCCATGCCCTCGTAGAAACGTTGCCGCAGTCGCTGCATCTTCTCCGGCGATCGCTTGGAGCCCATGGCCCGGCGCAGCTCGTCGGCCTCGGTGCCGGTGAACCCCGCGCAGTCCACCGCGATCTGCATGAGCTGCTCCTGAAACAGTGGCACCCCAAGAGTTTTGGACAGCGCTCGTTCCATCGACGGATGCTCATAGGTCACCGGTTCCAGCTTGTTACGGCGTCGGATGAAGGGATGCACGGAGCCGCCCTGGATGGGTCCCGGACGGATCAGCGCCACTTCTACCACCAGGTCGTAGAACTTGCGGGGCTTCAGCCGCGGCAACGTGGCCATTTGGGCGCGGGACTCCACCTGGAACACCCCGACCGTGTCGGCTCGCTGCAACATCTCGTACACCGCGTGCTCGCCGAGGTCGAGTTGAGCCAGGTCGACGTGCACTCCCTCATGTTCGGCGACGAGGTCGATGGCGTAGTGCAGCGCGGAGAGCATGCCGAGACCGAGTAGGTCGAACTTGACCAAACCCACTGCGGCGCAGTCGTCTTTGTCCCACTGCAGCACACTGCGGTTGGCCATCCGCGCCCACTCCACCGGACAGACGTCGGCAATGGGTCGGTCGCAGATCACCATGCCTCCGGAATGGATGCCGAGGTGGCGGGGGAAGTCTTCCAACTGCCCGGCCAGCTCCAGCACCTGTGCGGGGATGTCGTGGTCTTGATTCTCCAGCTGATTCGCTTCGCGCAGCGGGCCCCAGCGGTCGATCTGTTTGCTCCATGCATCCTGTTGTCCCTGGGAGAACCCGAGTGCCTTGGCCATGTCGCGCACGGCGGAGCGACCCCGGTAGGTGATGACGTTGGCCACCTGCGCGGCGTGGGTGCGGCCGTAGCGGGTGTAGACGTACTGGATGGCCTCCTCACGGCGGTCGGACTCGATGTCCACGTCGATGTCCGGCGGCCCGTCACGTTCCGGGGACAGGAACCGTTCGAAGAGCAGCTTGTTGGCCACGGCGTCAACGGCGGTGATGCCCAGTGCGTAACAGACCGCGGAGTTCGCCGCCGAGCCCCGACCCTGGCAGAGGATGTCGTGCTCGTGGCAGAAGGTGACGATGTCGTGCACCACCAGGAAGTAGCCGGGGAAATTGAGCTCACCGATCACGGTGAGCTCGCGTTCGATCTGCGCGTAGGCGGCAGGATTTTGTGCCGCCGACCCGTACCGGCGCGCGGCGCCCTGCAAGGTCAGCTCTCGTAGCCAGCTCTGCTCGGTGTGCCCAGGAGGGACGTCGAACGGCGGTAGCTCGGGGGCCACCAGGCGTAGGTCGAACGCGCATGCCCGGCCCAGCTCCGCCGCGGTGGGCACGGCGCTGGGATGGCGCGCGAATCGCTCAGTCAGCTCCGCTCCCGACCGCAGGTGCGCTCCCCCGCCCGACGGAAGCCAGCCCGCCGCCTCGTCCAGGCTGCGCCTAGCCCGTACCGAAGCCATTGCGGCAGCCAGCCGATGGCGTGCCGGTGCGGCGAAATGCGCTGCGGTACTGGCGATCACCTGCAGGTGGTGCTGGGCGGCCAACGCTGCCAGTGCGTCGTTGCGCTCGTCGTCGTCCGGCAGGCCGTGATGGGTGAGCTCCACGGTGACGCGCTCGGCACCGAAGCGGTCCACCAGCTCACCCAACGCGGTGGAGGCGGCAGCGGATCCACCGATGCTCAACGCCTGGCGCACGGCCCCTTTGCGGCAGCCGGTGAGGATCTGCCAATGACCGCCCGCCGCTGCGGCGAGGGTGTCTAGGTTGTAGCGGGGTTTGCCCTTTTCTCCACCGGCCAGGTGGGCGGCGGAGATCTCCCGGGACAGCCTGCGATAGCCCTCTTGGCCCCTCGCGAGAACCAGCAGATGGGTGCCTTCCGGATCGGGCACGCCGTTCTGTGGCCCACTGAGCCCGAGGCTGAGCTCGGAGCCGAACACGGTGCGCACGTTGAGCTCTCGGGCGGCCTCAGCGAAGCGCACGACGCCGTAGAGCCCGTCGTGATCGGTGAGCGCAATGGCTTCCAGCCCCAGCCGTGCGGCCTCCTCGACCAGTTCCTCCGGTTGGCTTGCCCCGTCAAGGAAGCTGAACGAGGAGTGCGCGTGCAGCTCGGCGAACGGCACGGTACTGATTGGCGCGAGTCGCTCCGGCGGCTGGTAGGCCTCGCGCTTGCGCGACCAGGCTGGGCTGTCGCTGCCATCACCGGGGAACTGGGCCTCGTGCCGTGGTCGGCCGGAG
>JALYVL010000346.1 GCA_030853285.1 Actinomycetota bacterium
GGACGCCATCGCCTCCGTGCTGCCGACCGCGCCGGCAGGCCGCGGGCTCACCGCCACCCAGCGTCGCCGGAGGGCAGCGTCCAAGGCGCTGGCCGCCGGGGGATACGTCGAGGTGCTGCCCACTCCCTTCCTGCCCGCTGGGGTGTTCGACGCCTGGGGCCTGGACGTCGCCGACGATCGCCGCCGCACCGCCACAGTGTTGAATCCGCTGGAAGCCGACCGCGGCCAGCTCGCCACGACTCTGTTGCCGGCGATGCTGGAAACTTTGCAGCGCAACGTCTCCCGTGGACAGCGTGACGTGTCGTTGTTCGGCATCGCCCAGGTCGTCCTTCCTGGCGATGGCGATGTCGAGCCCACGTCACTGGCGGCGCTGCCGGTCGACCGACGTCCCGCGCAGGAGGAGATCGACGCGTTGCTGGTGTCCTTGCCCGTGCAGCCGGTGCACGTGGGGGTGGCACTGTGCGGCCAGCGCGAGCGCGCAGGCTGGTGGGGCAAGGGGCGTGCGGCCGAGGCGGCCGACGCCATCGCCGCCGCCATGACGGTGGCCCAAGCCAGCGGTGTCGAGCTGACGGTCCGCCAGGCGCAGCACGCGCCGTGGCACCCTGGCCGCTGCGCGGAGCTCCTGGTCGACGGGCTGGTGGTCGGTCACGCAGGAGAGCTGCATCCGGCCGTCCTGGAGCGTTGCGGGTTGCCCAAGCGCACCTGCGCGATGGAGCTTGATCTTGACGTGTTCCCGCTGATCGAGCGGGCGATCGCGCCGGTGGTCTCGCCGTTCCCGCCGGTGCTGCAGGACGTGGCGCTGACCGTCGCCAGCGAGGTGCCGGCTGCCTCGGTCGAGCAGGCCCTGCGCAGCGGCGGGGGGGAGCTGCTGGAGGACGTCCGGCTGTTCGACGTCTACACCGGCGTACAGCTGGGCGCGGGCAAACGGTCGTTGGCCTTCGCTCTGCGCTTTCGGGCCCGTGACCGCACATTGACCGAGGCCGAGGCCACGGCTGCCAGGGACACTGCGGTGGCGGCCGCCACCGAGGCCACGGGCGCTGCGCTGCGCGTCTCGCCGTCGCTTGAATAGAATTGCATGATTATGCATAATCATCGGTATGACGACGACCGTGGCAGTGGCGGGAGCCAGCGGGTACGCGGGCGGCGAGCTGCTGCGCCTGCTGCTCGGGCATCCGGCCGTCCAGTCGGGTGAGCTGGAGATCGGCGCCCTGACGGCAGGGGCCAACGCGGGCAGCACCCTGGGAGAGCATCAGCCGCAGCTGCTCCCGCTCGCCCACCGCGTGCTGGGCGAGTCGACGGCAGCGGCGCTCGCCGGGCACGACGTCGTATTTCTGGCGCTCCCGCACGGGTACTCGGCTGCCCTGGCGAACACACTGGACCCCGACGTAGTGATCATCGACTGCGGGGCCGACTTCCGGCTGACCGACCCGCAGGCGTGGACGCGCTACTACGGCAGCGAGCACGCAGGAAGCTGGCCGTACGGCATGCCTGAGCTGCCTGGCGCGCGCGAGCGGCTCGTCGGGGCCAAGCGGATCGCGGTGCCCGGCTGCTACCCGACTGCGGCAAGCTTGGCCCTCGCCCCGGCGCTGGCCGCCGGGATCATCGAGCCGCGGGTGAATGTCGTGGCGGTCACGGGAACGTCCGGCGCAGGCAAGGCGCTCAAGCCGAACCTGCTGGGCTCGGAGGTCATGGGCTCGGTGAGTGCCTACGGCGTCGGGGGTGCGCACCGCCACACCCCGGAGATCCGGCAGAACCTCTCCGCCGTCGCCGGTACACCGGTGAGCGTCTCCTTCACGCCCGTGCTGGCCCCGATGCCCCGCGGCATCCTCGCCACGTGCACCGCCCGCACCACTGTCGCCATCGGCCAAGCCCGCGAAGTCTACGAAACCGCCTGCGCCGACGAACCATTCATTCACCTGCTTCCGGAAGGAAGGTTCCCGACCACAGGCGCGGTGCTCGGATCGAACGCACTGCAACTGGGCGTCACCGTCGACGAGGAAGCGGAGTTGCTGGTCGTCATCGCCGCCCTGGACAACCTCACCAAAGGCACCGCGGGCGCTGCGGTGCAGTGCCTGAACCTGTCGCTCGGTCTCACCGAGACGGCCGGGCTGTCGACGGTCGGGATCGCGCCGTGACACCGACCCCCGGGACCCTGCTGCGCAACCACGGCGTCACCGCCCCGGCGGGCTTCAAGGCGTCCGCCGTGAACGGATCGGTGGCGGTGCTGGTCAACGAGGGACCCGATCTCGGCGCGGCGGGTGTGTTCACCGACGATGATCCGGGCGGGGCGGCGCTGTGGACGCGACAAGTGCTGGGCACCGCTCGACTGCGCGCGGTTCTCGTGCACCCAGCCTCACCCGGCACCTCCCTGTCGGAGGAGTTCGGTGACACGCACCGCGCGGCCGAGCAGGTCGCCGACACGCTCAGCGGCTGGGGGACCAGCACCGGCGCGGGAGAAGTTGCTGTCTGCACCATCGGCGGTTGCACACCACCAGCGTTGCTTGACGTCGTTGCCGAAGCGGTTCACGAGGTCGGAGGAGGACTCGGTGGTGGCTCCGAAGCGGCACGGCTGCTCGCCGGGCAGCACGGCCACACCAGACAGGC
>JALYVL010000347.1 GCA_030853285.1 Actinomycetota bacterium
GCCCACCGATGATCCGCCGTACTTCTGCACGACGAGCGCCACGCCGTCATCCTCCTGGAATGGTCGAGCACTGGGCTGATGTCCTGGCCGACTCTACCGACCGCATTAGCCTGGCCCGGTGCCGACTATCGTCAGACCTGCAGGAATTGCCGGCTCCCGTTGGTTCCTGCCGCTGGCCGCAGCGGCTGTCTACGTGCTGATTCGGGCGGTGGGCTTCGCTGTCCTGTACTGGTACGCCGCCGCCCACGACAGCTCGGTGTCCGCAGCCCTCACCAAGTGGGACGGGCACTGGTTTCTTGGCATCGCCGACTACGGCTACCGCGGGGTGCCCCTCGACCTGGTAGACGCGTTCGGACGCCGTACCGACGCCACCGCGTTCGCCTTCTTTCCCGGCTACCCATCACTGGTGGCGGCCGTCGCCTGGCTGCCACGGGTCAGCGTGTTCGGCGCCGCACTGGGCGTGAACGTGGTCAGCGGGACGGTGGCAGCCGTCGGGCTTGGCCGGCTCGGTCGCATCATCACCGGCTCTTCCCGAATCGGGCTGCTGCTGGTCGTGTTGTTCGCCGCGGCACCCATGGGCGTGGTGCTGTCCATGACGTACTCCGAGGCGCTGTTCTGTGCCTTGTCGGTCTGGGCGCTGAACGGGGTGCTCGAACAGCGATGGATGCTCGCCGGGGTCTGCGCAGCGTTCGCCGGGCTGGTCCGTCCGACTGCCGCGGCACTCGCGCTTGCCGTCGTGCTGGCCGCGGTGGTCGCCATCGTGCGACGGTGCGGGGGGTGGAGGCCGTGGGTGGCCGCGTTGCTGGCGCCGCTCGGGCTGCTGGGCTACCTCGGCTGGGTCGGTTGGCAGACGCACAGCCTTTTCGGGTGGTTCACCTTGCAGTCCACCGGCTGGAACTCGGCATTCGACGGCGGGGTCGCCAGTTGGCGCTACCTGGTACACGAAATCGGCGCGCCTGGGCGGCTGATGGAAGTCGCCAGCGTGCTGATTGTCTTGGCCGGCGTTGGCCTGGTGGCGCTCGGCGTGGCCGCACGAATGCCATGGCCGGTGCTGCTCTACGGCGTCGGCGTCACGATCATGGCGGTGGCATCCAACGGGCTGATGCCCTCCAAGCCGCGGCTGCTGCTACCTGCGGTCGTGCTGGCGCTCCCGATCGCCGTGGGGTTGGCCAAGCGGCGGGGGGTGACGCAGCTGGCGGTGGTGCTCGGCGTCGTCGTCGCCAGCGCATGGTTGGGCGCGTACGCGTTGGTGGTGTACCCGTACGCCATCTGAACGTGTGCCAAGTCGCGTCCATGCAACGGGGTGGGACGCCCCGCAGTCGAAGAGACTGCAGTGAGCTGCTTGACGCAGTTTGCAATATGTGTACATAACGCCGACCGATTTCCGCAGTCATCTCTATGTCGGCAAGAGCGTTTACACCGAATCCGCAGACCAGGAGCGACTACTCGAGCTCCCGCGCCCACTGCTCATGCTGCTCCTGCGCCCATTCCAGTGCCACATCGCCGGTGCGCATCCCCCGCATCGCCTCCGCGTCCCGGAGCGCGTACACGATGTGCCCCACCACCAGTAGGCCGAAGGCGAGCGCGAACCAGTCGTGCACAAACGTCGCTCCGGTCCGCCACGCCAATTGCGTCCAGTTGGGAAAGAACATGACAGTGCCGGTGCCCAGGAGCACCAGGATCGACCCCGCACTCAGCGCGCCGTTGAGCTTCTGGCCGGCGTTGAACTTTCCGACCCCCACCCCCGCAAGGCGAAGCCGCTTCACCCGCAGCCACCGCCAGTCGTCCCTGCTCATCCGGTTGAGCCTGCGTAGATCGGCCCGGTAGGTCCTCGACCCGAAGCCCAGCACCAGCGGCACCGGTAGCGCGAAGCCGCACCACACGTGCACCAGCTCCACCACGCGCCGGTTACCGACCAGCACCGCTAGCGAGCCGTTGTAAAGCACCGCCGCGGTGAGGATGCACACCAGCACCAGCCCTCCCGTGCTCCAGTGCACCCAGCGTGCGGCACGACCGAAACGGCGCACGTCGGTGCCGTCAGACTGTGGGGGCATCGTTGCGTCCGTTCGAGCCGCCCACCCAGCCGTCGACGGAGTACCCCCGGTTCTCCCAATAACCGGGGACCACCTCGCGGGTCAGCTCGATGCCGGACAGCCACTTGAGGCTCTTGTAGCCGTACATCGGCGCGACGTAGAGCCGCACCGGGCCGCCGTGGTCGTGGGTGACCGGCGCGTCGAGCATCCGCAACGCCACCATGACGTCCGCCCTCCTGGCCTGCTCGAGGGTGAGGCTCTCGGTGTCGGTGCCGTCGAAAGAGGTGAACTGCACCGCGGTGGCGTCGCCGGTGGGACCGGCGGTGTCGATCAGATCGCCCAACCGCACGCCGCTCCACCGCACCTCGGGCACTCGCCAGCCGGTGACGCACTGGAAGTCCCGCACCAGCTCGGTTTGCGGCATGGCCTGCAGGTCGGCCAGTGTGTGGCTGCGCGGGCTGGACACCAGGCCGGTGACGTCCAGACGGTAGCTGGCGGCATCACGCCGGGGTACCCCGCTGGTGACGGAGTAGAACCGGAAGGTGTTGCCTACCGGGATCATCGACAC
>JALYVL010000014.1 GCA_030853285.1 Actinomycetota bacterium
CACATTCCGCGCACACGCTCAGGTGCGCAGCGGCGCGCTGGTAGGCCGTCATGCCCAGCTCGCCGTCGACGAAGGCCACGACAGCCTCGGTCGCAAGATGCTCCATGTCGCCGAAAGTAGTCCTCATCCGGCTACTGCCGAGTAGGCACCGGTGCGGCCCTTGCTTTCCAGGCTCGCCCGCAAGGCCTGCCGGCCACGGTGGATCCGGCTGCGCACCGTGCCCATCTTCACACCCAGCGTTGCCCCGATCTCCTCGTACGACAGGCCTTCCACGTCGCACAGCACCACCGCCGCGCGGAACTCCGGGGCTAGCGCGTCGAGTGCCTCCTGCAGGTCAGCGTCGAGGTGGGCGGCGGTGAACGCCTGCTCCGGGCTCGGTTCGTCGCCGGGCACGCGGTCGTAGTCCTCGGGCAGCGCTTCCATTCGAACCCGGTTGCGGCGACGCACCATGTCCAGGAACAGGTTCGTGGTGATGCGGTGCAACCAGCCCTCGAACGTGCCCGGCTGGTAGCTCGAGAGCGAGCGGAACACCCGGATGAAGGTTTCCTGGGTGAGGTCGTCGGCGTCTTGCGCGTTACCGGAGAGCCGGTAGGCCAGGCGGTACACCCGGTCGGCATGCTGGCGGACGACCTCGTCCCAGGTGGGCATGACCCACTCGGCACCGTCGGCATCGAACACAGCCACGGGCGTGGGCTCACTCGTCGAAGCATGCTCGGTGGCGGGAATCATGGTGGTGGTTGCGGCCTCCTGGTCGGACCGGCGTCGCGGGTGCACGCCAGGTGTGCTGGACAACGTCTGCACGGGGTGGTCTTGTTCCACCTCAGCATGATCCAAGCCGGTATGACGACCATGAGAGCGACCTGTGCATCACCTGAGAGAGTTGGTCCCTTGCCTTGGCGATAGCCTGGCGAGGTGACTGCGAGCGTTCCGGCCAATCCAGCAGAGCGCATCCTTGCGCACGTCGAGAGTGCGGTCGTCGAAGACGAGGTGCTGCACTCGGCGCGCGATCGCGCCAACGACCTCGGCGCCAAGCCCGTCACCGCATCCGTTGGGGCAACGCTGTCGTTCCTGGCGCGGGTGATGTCGGCGCGGACCGTGGTGGAGATCGGCACCGGAGCCGGCGTGAGCGGGCTGTGGCTGCTACGCGGCATGCGTTCGGACGGCGTGCTGACCACCATCGACATCGAGCCGGAACACCAGCGCGCGGCCAAGCAGACGTTCAACGACGCCGGGGTCTCCGCGGGACGGTTCCGGCTGATCAACGGTCGCGCGTTGGAGGTGCTGCCCCGCCTGACCGACGCCGGGTACGATCTGGTGTTCGTCGACGCCGCCGCGGCCGATCATCCGCGTTACTTGAGCGAGGCCCTGCGCCTGCTCCGGCCTGGCGGTGCCGTGGTGCTGCACGGTTCGCTGGCCGGCGGGCGCATCAGCGATCCGGCGCAGCGCGATCCGGCAACAGTGGCTTTCCGGGAGACGGCACGGATGATCGCCGAGGACGAGCGGCTGGTTCCGCTGCTGCTGCCGCTGGGCGACGGGCTGCAAGCAGCGGCACTGCCCGGTTAGTTCTCGACGCGTCAGTTCTCGACGCGTATGCCTTTGCCGACCACCACCACGCCGCCGGGACTGACGGTATAGCGCTGCCGGTCGCGCTCGTGGTCGACGCCGATGATGACCCCGGGCGCGACCGTGACGTTTTTGTCCAGCACGGCCTTCCGGACCACGGCGCCACTGCCGATGCGCACCCCTGGCATCAGCACCCCGCCGTCCACAGTGGCCCCCTCGGCCACCACTACGTCCGAGCTGAGCACGGAGTTGCGCACGGTGGCACCGGAGATGATGCAGCCCTCCCCCACCATGGAGTCCTGCGCGAGACCCCCGTGCACGAACTTGGCAGGCGGCAACATCTCGAACGCCGAGCGAATCGGCCAGCGCTGGTTGTAGAGGTTGAACACCGGGTGCACCGACACCAGGTCCATGTGCGCGTCGTAGAAGGCGTCCACCGTGCCGACGTCGCGCCAATAGCCGCGGTCACGCTCGGTGGCACCCGGCACCTCGTTGTCGGCGAAGTCGTACACGTGAGCGATTCCGGCGTCGACGAGCGCCGGGATGATGTCGCCGCCCATGTCGTGGTCGGACCCGTCCAGGGCGGCGTCGGACCGGATCGCGCCGAGCAGGACGTTCGTGCTGAACACGTAGTTGCCCATGGAGGCGAAGGTGACTTCCGGGTCGTCGGCGGTACTCGGCGGATCGGTGGGTTTCTCCAGAAAGCGAGTGATCTTGCCTTCGGCGTCGGCGTCGATGCAGCCGAAGGCGTGTGCCTCGCTCCGGGGGACTCTGATGCCGGCGACGGTGACGCCCGCCCCGGAGGAGATGTGCCTGGCGACCATCTGCTCGGGGTCCATCCGGTACACGTGGTCGGCCCCGAAGACGACGACGTGTTCGGGGCGCTCGTCGTCCACCAGGTTCCAGGACTGAAAAATGGCGTCGGCGCTGCCGGTGTACCAGCGGGGGCCGAGGCGCTGTTGGGCCGGCACGGGGGTGATGTATTCGCCGGTGAGGCCGGACAGCCGCCAGGTCTGGGAGATGTGCCGGTCCAGGGAATGCGACTTGTATTGGGTGAGCACACAGATCCGCGTGTAGCCCGCATTGACCATGTTGCTCAGTACGAAATCGATCAGCCGGTAGGCGCCGCCGAACGGGACGGCAGGCTTCGCCCGGTCCGCGGTCAGGGGGTACAGACGTTTGCCCTCACCGCCGGCAAGGACGATACCGAGCACATTCGGGCGACTACGCACACCGTGAACCTATCGGCTCGCTCTGCACCCGGCCATACGATGATCGAACGTGGCGCGTCGGGGGCTACCGTTCCTGCTGTGCGAGTAGGCGTGCTGACCAAGGAATACCCACCGGACGTCTACGGCGGGGCTGGTGTGCACGTCACCGAGCTGGTTCGCCACCTGCGCCCGCTGTGCGAGGTGGACGTGCACTGCATCGGGGCGGACCGTCCCGACGCGGTGGCCCACCGCCCCGCGGTCGGACTGGTCGACGCCAACCCGGCGCTCGCCACCCTGTCCGCCGACCTGGCAATGGTGGCCGACCTCGACGCCGTCGATCTCGTGCACTCCCATACCTGGTACACCGGCATGGCCGGGCACGTCGCCGGCCTGCTGCACGGAGTGCCGCACGTGCTCACGGCGCACTCACTGGAACCGCGACGACCGTGGAAGGCCGAGCAGCTCGGTGGTGGCTACCGGGTGTCGTCCTGGGTGGAGCGCACCGCGGTGGAGCACGCCGACGCCGTCATCGCCGTCAGCGCCGGCATGCGCCTGGACGTGCTGGCGTGCTACCCGTCGTTGGATCCCGCACGAGTTCACGTAGTGCGCAACGGCATCGATCCGGACGCCTACCATCCCGGATCGGGCACCGCAGTGCTGAAGCGGCTCGGGGTCGACCCGGCGCGGCCGGTGGTGGCTTTCGTCGGGCGCATCACTCGACAGAAGGGAGTCGGCCATCTGGTGGCGGCAGCCCACCAGATGGATCCCGACGTCCAGCTGGTGCTGTGCGCCGGTGCGCCGGACACCCCGGAGCTCGCCGCAGAGACCGAGCAGGCGGTGGCGGAGCTCTCCGCGGAGCGTAGCGGGGTGTTCTGGGTGCGGGAGATGCTGCCCACTAAAGACGTTCGCGAGTTACTCGCTGCCGCAACAGTGTTCGTCTGTCCGTCGGTGTATGAGCCGCTGGGCATCGTGAACCTGGAAGCCATGGCCTGCGCCACCGCTGTTGTTGCCTCGGACGTCGGCGGGATTCCCGAGGTGGTCGATGACGGACGCACGGGGCTGTTGGTGCACTTCGACGCAGCCGACCCGGAGGCCTTTCGCCGCGGACTTGCCGCGGCCGTCAACGCTTTGGTCGCGGACCCCGCTCGGGCGGCGGCCATGGGTACGGCCGGTCGCGCAAGGGCTGTCGCTGAGTTCTCCTGGGCGGAGGTCGCGCGACAGACCGTGGACGTGTACACCTCCGTGCTGCGCTGACGCTCGGCTTGTCCGGCGCAAGTGGCTGTGACCCCATCATCGTTCGGGCCGGTAGTCCGCGACCAGTACCGACGCCGTGACCAGTACAGGGTCCGGCAGTGCGGCAATGCGTGCGGCGCGAACGTCCGCGGTGGTGTGCCAGGCCGATGGCCCCATACCGACGAGCGCCTCAAGGGCGCGGTGGTCCACGGACATACGGAACTCCAGCGCGGTCCGGTCGCGCTCGGTGAACACGCCGTCCATGCTCTGGGCCAGGCGTTGCGGCTTGCGCTCGTCGACCTGCAGCAGGCCCAACGGCTCGACGAGCTCTTGCAGGTGACGCACCGTGGGGGTGAGGACAAGCAGTGCTCCTGTCGGACGGAGCACACGACGCAACTCTGCCGTCCGGCGCGGTGCGAACACGCTGGTGGCCACGTCGATGCAACCATCCTGGATGGGGAGGTGCTGCCAGGTGTCGGCCAGTACCGATCCTGCCCGCGGGTGCGCATGGGCGGCCCGCCGAGCCGCGGCTTTGGAGGCGTCCAGGGCTATCCCGACCGCCTGGGGCGATTGATCTAATGCCGCGGAGAGGTAGTGCCCGGTTCCCGCCCCGACGTCGAGCACGGTGCCGACTGCTGGGTCTACCCGCTCCGCGAGTGCGTACATGAGGGGCGCGTAGTGCCCCGATTCCAAGAACTGCGCGCGAGCCGAGACCATGCCCGCGGTGTCACCTGATGCGGCAGCGCCGGCCCCACCCAACAGACTGACGTAGCCCTGGCGGGCGATGTCAAAGCTGTGGTTGTTCTCGCATTGCAGTGTGCTGTTCGTTTGGGTGAGCCCCTGCGCGCAGTGCGGACAGGCAAGCAGATCCACGACATCACGGAGCACGCCGTCAGTGTCTCAGCCCACGGCGGGGTCCCAGCCTGCGGTGGGGCGGGCAGGAGTTCTTGCTCGCCGCCATGGCCCGGAGGCGTGACGCGAGTGCCGACGTCGTCAGACCAGCGTGTGCCCCGATCCGTGAATCATCCCGCGCACCTTCCCGTGAGGTATTGTTTTAGCACGTCCAAGCCTGTAGAGTAGCACGTATGTTCGATACTCTATCGGCTGGCGGACTTCCCTCTCCGGATGCGTGCGGCACCGAGGAATTGGCAGAATTGATGGCGGTGCATGCTCGGACGGAGGCCATGGCGACGCAACAGAAGCTGGCCGCGGTGGCAGAGCTGGATCGTCGGCGGCGCGCGGGCGAGGAGCGGGCAGGGTATGCATGCTCGGAGACCGGGGAGTTCGTGGTCGCCGAGGTCGGAGTGGCGCTGACGCTCAGCAAGGGCATGGCGTCCTGCTTCGTGGACGTGGGCTCTTCCCTCGACGAGCGGCTGCCGGCGACGAAACGAGCTTTCGCCCGCGGGGAGCTGGACTTCACTCGGGTGCGGGTCATCGTGGAGCGCACCGCTCACCTGTCCGAGGCGTTGATCGGAGTGGTCGAACACCAGATCCTGGAGAAGGCCCTGGCCCCGGGCCGGGAACTGATCCGCGGCAGGCTGGGTGCTGCGATCGACCGCATCATCCTCACCGTGGACCCGGAGGGAGTCACGCAGCGGCGGCAGCGGGCGGAGAAGGACCGCGATGTGCAGGTCCGGCCCGACGCCGATGGGATGTGCTCGTTGTGGGGGGCGATGCCCGGTGTGGACGGGCGGGTGCTCGACGATCGGCTGCGGGAGATGGCGATGGGCGTGTGTGGTTCGGATCCGCGGACCCTGGGTCAGCGCCGCTCCGACGCGTTGACCGCCCTGGCCCTGGGCGCCGACCACTTGACGTGCTCCTGTGCCGACCCCTCCTGCCCGTGTCGACCGGAGCGCGCCGCCTCTCCCCGGGTGTTGATTCAGGTGATGGTGGACGCTGCGACCCTCGCCGGGGCCGCGGACCTGCCCGGGGTGCTCGCGGGTTTCGGGGTCGTGGACCCGCACTCGTGCGTCGCCTCGCCGCCGACGCGGCCTGGCAACAGCTGCTCACCGATGCCGCCGGCACTGTCACCGGGGTTGGTCCGGTGCAGTCTGGCGGCACCGTACCCGACGGGGGCACCAGCGCGGGGCGCTACCGCCCCAACATGAAACTCGCTCGCCTGGTGCGTGCCCGGGACGGCCGATGCCGCTTCCCCGGCTGCGGGGTACCCGCCCGCAACTGCGACCTGGACCACATCCTCGCGTTCAATCACGACAACCCCTCCGCCGGTGGGGCCACGACCGCCGAGAACCTGCACTGTTTATGCCGGTGGCACCATCGACTGAAAACCCGCGGCGACTGGACCGTCCGCTTGCAGACCGGCGCAATCATGGTCTGGACCAGCCCCACCGGCACCGTCCACGAAACTCTGCCACACGGCGGGGACGGCATCAGCCACCGCGAGCCCGACACCGACATCCCGCAACCACCGCCGCCGCCGGAGGACTTCACCGACCCGCCCAGCTGGTCATCAGACGATCTGCCCGACCCCTACAACGACGACGACCTCCAAAGACTGATCAATGGCGACCCGATGAGCTTGACGGAGCGCCGCGCACTCGACGACCAACGCCGTCTCGAGCACCCGCCACCCGATCCTGAAGAACCCCACATCCTGCACGTCGTCCGGTGCGACTGCCTCGCGCCGTTCTAATAGGCCCACGGTGCGTTCAGAGCGTCCGCGCTGGGTGGCTCATAGTCGTGATGGTGGAAACGCCACAACGCTGCTTGGCGAACCTGTTCAACAAGCTTCTCGCATGCCTCTCCCAATGCCTGCAAACCCGCTCGAGCCACGCCGCTGCCCTCGCGTTCACGACCTCAACTGCCATCGCGGCCTGATGATCCGCCTCGAAATCTTGCCGAGTACACCGCTGAGAAAGCGAACCAACGTCGACCGACTTACCACGCTGAGATCCTGATCAAGACGAGTAGCCCGGGATTTGGGCCTGGTCGGGAGCGAGCTTCACGAGCACCGCACGCATCCGGGCAGGTCGGGTGTAGGAGCGGTAAGCGTGGTAGCCGCCCTGGGCGACATACCCGATCGAGAGAAGCACCAGAACGCCAGAGCCCTGACGAAGGTTGGCGACCGCGAAAGCGATGGCCACCGCAGCTACTACCGACGCGCCTACGGCCAGTCTCCAGATCGGGGTGGGTGTGCGGTCGAGCTGGTGTTGGGCGTAGTCGCGGGCGGCAGGGCGCAGGTACGGTTGGATTCCCCACCCTGAGTCCACGCCCGGATCGACCATTCGCATGACTACCCGGGCGTCAGAGGTGGACAGGCGATGCAGCACAGCGAGACGCTCCCGCTCACGGCGACGACCCGACCACTGAGTTGCCCAGAGCGGAACAAGCAGTACGACCGCGACAACCAAGAGGCTGAGCAGCACCGTTAGTCCAAAGTGTCCGAGAACGGCCAACAGCAGGATCGCTGCCGAAACGACCGCCAGCCCTTCGACCAGTAGATCCCTTCCCCACCTCGCCACGAAGCCACGGTAACCCGAGGCGACGTCGACGACACAGCTTTGGCCGGCAATCGGCCCGCAACGACATGAGATGCCTGGTCCGGCGACGAGGATCACGAGGGGAGTGTGCGTGAACGGTGTCGGAAAGTGCTCGCCTCGGACGACTATCAGGACATGAGCGGTATCTCGAGCGCACCGACGACGGCAGGCGCAGCCCTGTTGGCGTTGTACGACGATGCGGTGCCGCACGTCTATGGGTACCTCCTCGCCCGATGCGGCAGTCGGGCACTGGCCGAGGATCTCACCTCGGAGACCTTCCTGGCCGCGGTGGAGGCAGCGCGGAGATCGACCGTGGAACCGCGCACCGCTGCTCCGATAACACTGCCCTGGTTGATCGGCATTGCCCGGCACAAGTTGGCCGATCACTGGCGCAGGGAGACGCGCGAACAGAAGCGACAGGGTGTGGTGGCGATCGACCTCGGCAACGAGCCCGTCGAGGACCCGTGGGACACCCACCTGGACCGGCTGCTGGCCCACGCAACGCTGCACGAGCTGATCCCCGTCCACCACGAGGTCCTGAGCCTGCGGTACGTCGACGACCTCACCGTGGCCCAGTGCGCCGCCGCCATGGACCGCACCGTGCACGCCACCGAGGCGTTGCTGGCGCGGGCGCGCAAGGCGTTCCGCTCCGCCTACCCGCCGAATGCCGACGGCGCCAACACATACCCCAAGCGCACCAACCGAGAGGAGGGACACCGTGGTTGACCCGCTGGACATCCTGTCCACACCCGTAGTAGCGGTGCCCCCAGACCCGGAGTTCACCGCCGCACTACGCCAACGCCTGCAGCGCGCGCTGCACCTGCCCGAAGGAGTCGTCATGACCGACCTCGCGAACCTCGACCTTGCCCTGGAAACCACCGCACCCGCGGATTCCGGGTCCTTCCCCCGCCCTGGCGCCCTGCCCTACCTCGCCGTCCGAGGCGCCCGGGCGGCGATCGACTTCTACGTCACCGCGTTCGGCGCACGCCAGCTCGGCGAGCCCGTCGTGATGCCCGACGGCCGCATCGGCCATTGTGAGCTGCAGCTGGGTGGCGGCGTCATCTACCTGGCCGAGGAGCACCCCGAGCTGGGGTTGATGGCGCCGCCGGCGGGCAGCGTGTCCGTCTCCCTCATGCTGGCGGTGCCAGACGCCGATGCGACGCTCGATCGTGCGCGCGCAGCCGGCGCGACGGTGCAACGGGCACCGGCCAACAACCACGGACGACGGGGCGCCACCCTGATCGACCCGTTCGGACACCGCTGGATGCTGAGCGCGCCGCTGACCGCTGGTGGCGGCGAGCCGATACGGCACGGCGACATCGGCTACGTCTCCTGGTGGACCCCGGACGCCGGACGAGCCGCCCGGTTCTACAACGCCGTCCTCGGCTGGGAGCTCGGCCCCCACGGACAGGTCGGCAACCTCTCTCGCCAGATCGGCATCGACGGCGAGCACGAACGGAGCACCCTGTTCTGCTGCTACGCGGTCGACGACATCGCCGAGGCCGTGCACACCATCCGTGACGCCGGCGGGAGCGCCGAGGATCCCACCACGGAGCCCTACGGGCCCGTGTCCTTCTGCGCCGAGCCGGCAGGGACTCCGTTCGCCGTCTACCAACCGAACCCCGATGACCCGCGCCCGACGATCAACGGCACGCAGCCCGGCGACATCACCTATGTCACCTTCCGCCCGAGCGGGTCGTCGGCCTCGGTGCGGGAGTTCTACGGCGCGGTACTCGGCTGGCAGTTCACCCCCGGGCACGTCGCGGACGGCTGGGAACCGGTGGGCGTGCATCCCATGGCCGGTCTGGCCGGCGGGGGGGACGGCACCACGGTGCCCATGTGGAAGGTGTCCGACGTGCCCGCTGCGGTGCAACGGGTGCGGGACGCCGGCGGCGCCGTGCTCAGCGACCCCGCGCAACAGCCCTACGGGATCAGCGCCGAGTGCCTGGACGACCAGGGCGGCCACTTCTACCTCGGCGACACCTGAGCGAGACCCCGCGCCAGCTCGACCAGAGTGCGTGCCGCGAAACCCGTTGCCACTGGCGCCACTTCGTCGTAGGCCTGCTCCGCTCGGGCCGGTCCTGCGATGTCCAGGTGCGCCCAGGGCGACCCCGACGTGAACTCCCGCAGGAACAGCGCTGCGGTGATGCCGCCCGGTCCGGGCGGGCCCTGGCGCAGGTCGGCCAACTCGGACTGCACGGCCTCGGCGTGCTCGGCGAGCAAGGGCATCCGCCACCACCGCTCCCCCACCTGTGCGCCTGCAGTACTGATGCGCTGCGCGAGCTCGTCTGTGGTTGCGAACAGTCCGCCCGTGCGCAGACCCAAGGCCACCTTCATCGCGCCGGTCAGCGTGGCGACGTCGACCAGCAGGTCCGGCGCCAGGGTGTCCACCGCGTAGGCGAGCGCATCGGCCAGCACCATCCGACCCTCGGCGTCGGTGTTGCTGACCTCGGTGGTGGTGCCGCCATAGTGGGTGACCACGTCGCCGGGGCGGTAGGCCGACCCGGACACACTGTTCTCCGCGCACGGCACCAAC
>JALYVL010000348.1 GCA_030853285.1 Actinomycetota bacterium
CTACGGAATCCTCCTGGCCGGTGCGGTGTTCAGCCCCGCCAATCCGCTGCTGCCTCCCGAGGAGCTGGCCTTTCAGCTGACCGACAGCGGGGCGGCCGCGGTGGTCACGTGGGGCCTCGCCGCGCAGGTGCTGGCCGCCGTCCGCGACCGGCTCCCCGCCCGGCTGATCGTCACCGTGGACGCCGAGCTGCCGGAGTCAGTGCCGCTGCCGGGCCTGATGGCGGGCCAGCCCAGTACTCCGCCATCTTTGACCATCGATCCGGCGACCCACCTTGCGCACCTGGCCTACACCGGCGGCACCACCGGGCGGTCGAAGGGCGTGGAGCTGACCCACCGACACGTGGTGACCAATGTGCTGCAGACGGCGTGCTGGTCGGGTGGTTCGGTGCCGGTACTCACCGAGGACGGCGACCTGCTGCTCGACCAGGTGGGATCGGAGCAGGAGTGGCCCACCCGCCACGGTTCCGGGGTGATGGTGAACCTCACGCCGTGGTTTCACGCCATGGGGGTGATCGGCTACCTCAGCGTTCCCCTGCTGGCCGGATTCACCATCGTCATCCACCAACGCTTCGAGCCCGGCGCCTTCCTGGCCGACCTCGAACGCTTCCACGCCACGATGATCGGCGGCGCTCCCCCGGTGTTCGTCGCCCTGATGCGCCATCCCGACTTTGCGACGCGCGACCTCTCGGCGATCCGGGGACTCTCCTCCGGCGCGGCCCCCTTGCCGTCACCGGTGCTCGACGCGCTGCAGGCGCGCTTTCCCGACGCGCTGATCGGCGAGGGTTACGGGCTCACCGAGGTGACCATGATGGCCACCGCCAATCCGTCCTGGCGCTCCGGTGTGCGCAAGGCCGGCACCGTGGGGGTCGCGGCGTTCGACACCGAGGTACGCGTGGTCGACCTCGACGGCGCTCCGTTACCCACGGGCGAACGTGGCGAAGTGTGCATCCGCGGACCGCAGGTGATGCAGGGTTACCTGCACCGCCCGGAGGCCACCGCCGAGGTGCTGAGCGACGGCTGGTTACGCACCGGCGACATCGGGGTCTTCGACGACGAGGGCTACCTGAGCATCGTCGACCGGGCCAAAGACATGCTGCTGTACAAGGGCTACAACGTCTTTCCGCGGGAACTCGAAGAGCTGTTGCACGCGCACCCCGCGGTGGCCGGTGCTGCAGTGGTGGGGCGACCGGACGCTGACGTCGGCGAGCTACCGGTCGCGTTCGTGGTCCTCGTGCCCGATTCCGCGGTGACCGCCGCCGAGCTTCAGGACCACATCAACGCCCAGGTGGTGCCCTACAAGAAGCTGCGTGAGGTACACCTGGTGGATGCCATCCCGGTGTCCGCCGCAGGCAAGGTCCTGCGCCGCGAGCTACGGGCGGGACTGACCGAACAGACAGGAGTGAACTCATGAGTGTGCTGGTGAAACAAGAGGGTGAGACCGTCCGGATCACGTTGAGCCGCCCCGAACGGCGCAACGCACTGGCCGAAGACATGTTGCACGACTTGCTCGATGCGCTCGAGGAGATCGGCCGCAGCGACGCCACGGGCATCGTGCTGGCCGCCGAGGGACCCGTGTTCTCCTCTGGCCATGACTTCGCCGACGTGCACGGACGCGATCACGCATCCTCCCGCGACCTGCTGCAGCTGTGCACGTCGGTGATGCGCGCCGTGCAGACCACGCCGCAGGTGGTCATCGCGCGAGTGCAGGGGCTGGCCACGGCGGCGGGGTGCCAGCTGGTGGCCAGCTGCGACCTGGCCGTGGCAGCGGAGTCGGCAGGCTTCGCGCTGCCCGGTGGCAAGGCGGGCTGGTTCTGCCACACCCCCGCGGTAGCCGTCGCCCGCACCATCAGCCGTAAGCACCTGATGGAAATGGCGCTAACCGGTGACGTCGTCGACGCGAAGACCGCGGCCGAGTGGGGGCTGGTCAACTACACCGTGCCCGACGACGAACTGGACGCCGCCGTCGAGCAGCTACTGGCGCGAGCGACCAGGGGCAGCCGCTCCTCTAAGGCGCTGGGCAAGCAGACGCTGCGGGCGCAGCTGGACCGCCCGGAGGACGATGCCTATACGCTGGCCATCGAGGTGATGGCCGCCGCCTCCCAGACGGTGGACGCCGTCGAGGGGCGCGATGCCTTCCTGGAGAAGCGCCGACCGGTCTGGCAGTCCTAGTGGGTGTGTGAGTGCCCGTCCCCGTGGGAGTGGGCGGTCGGTGCAGTGGTCACCTCAGCTACGCGGCCGATCAGGTCGAGCTCCGCGACCGCCCCACCGTCAACGTGGACGGGCTCCCCTAGCGGACTCGCGTCCGCCGGATGCCACAACTGGTAATCACCGGTGGTGAGTTCCGGGTAGACCGCCGTCTGCCGGAGTGTTCCACCCGTACCGCGCGGATGCACGCCGGTGTGCGTGAACGGCTCGCTGCCGTCGGCGACGCTGATGTAGACCTCGGTGCCCGCGAAGCTCTCGGGCAGGTAGGCGATCAGCGCACCGATGTCGCCGCCGATGTCAAGGACCAGCGAACCGCCCTGCACATGCGGGTTCTCTGCAGTGGATGCTGCCTCGGCCATCGCGCATGCCCTTCTGTG
>JALYVL010000015.1:0-9385 GCA_030853285.1 Actinomycetota bacterium
CGACCTGACCCGCGCGGCTGCGGCCAGGCCCGCGGAGGCTGCGGTAGAAGCCCTGGCGGACAGCAGCCTCAGAGATGCCGTCGCGCTTGGCGAGGCGCTGCTCAAGCGCGCGGGTGTCCCCGGGCTTGGAGGCGAGCGTTGTCTTGCGCGATGCCGGGGAGTCAGTCTCCGGGAGCATCCGGTAGGGCGGGATCTGCGCGAGCCGCTCGTCGCTCATCGCGTTGTTTACCGAGAAGTAGCAGCCGAGAGCGACTGCCTCGCTGATCTCGTCGCGAGAACCGTTGATTCAGTGAAGCACCGCACCGGGATGCGGATTCTCGCGCAAGACATCAAGCAGCTGACGTGTCCGCCCCGTGCTGTGCAACGAGAGCAGCACGGGCTGCCCCTGACAGGGATGGAGGATCGCCCTCAGCGCGTCGCGCTGCGGCTCCGCGGCGCCTCTCCGGTCCAGCCCGATCTCTCCCATTACCACGTGCGCCTCGACAGCGGAGCGCAGCGCTGCCTGGTCGAGCCGGCCGATCGCATCTGGGAGTCCAGGGTGTGCACCGAAGCCCCAGGCGAGCGTGGGGTGGGACCGGCGAGCAGGGGCGCAGGCCTCCCCAGACGTGCGAGTCATCGCGAACACCAGCGCGCCATTCAGTCCCGCGATCTGGGGCCACCCCCGACCGATCGCCGAGGTGGGGTGCTACCTCGCGTGATCAGCCGCGCAGCGCCTGCTGCAGGTCCTCCCGCAGGTCGTCCAGGTCCTCAAGCCCGACGGACAAGCGCACCACGCCGTCGGTGATGCCGACCTCGGCTCGCCCCTCAGCGCCCAGGCGGCGATGAGTCGTCGTCGCCGGGTGCGTGACCATGGACTTGGCGTCGCCCAGGTTGTTGGAGATGTCGATCACCTGCAAGCGGTCGAGCACCTCGAACGCCTTCGCCTTGCCGCCGTCGAGCTCGAAGGTGATGACGGTGCCGCCACCGGACATCTGCCGTCGCGCGAGCGCGGACTGCGGATGTGAGTCCAGGAACGGGTAGCGCACCCAATTCACCCCTGCCTGCTGCTCGAGCCAGCCGGCCAGCGTCAGCGTGGAGTCCACGGCATGGCGCACCCGCATCCCCATGGTCTCCAGGCCCTTGGTGAGCACCCAGGCATTGAACGGGGACATCGCCGGGCCGGTGTGTCGCATCAGCGTCTTCACCGGACCGTCGATGAAATCTTTGCGGCCGAGGATCGCCCCACCGAGTACGCGGCCTTGGCCGTCGATGTGCTTGGTGGCGGAGTAGACGACGATGTCCGCGCCCTGCTCCGTGGTCCGCTGCAGCACCGGAGTGGCGAACACGTTGTCCACCACCACTTGTGCTCCCGCCGCGTGGGCCAGCTCCACCACGGCAGCCACGTCGACGATTTCCTGCATGGGGTTCGACGGGCTCTCGAAGAAGACGGCCTGGGTGGGTGTGGACAGCGCGCGTTCCCACGCGGCCAAGTCGTCCCCGTCGACGAATTCCGCGGTCACCCCCCACCGGGGCAGGATCTCGTTGAGGATGACGAAGCAGGAGCCGAACAGGCTGCGCGCGGCGACCACGCGGTCACCGGACTTCAGCAGTGCCGCCAGCGCGGTGAACACCGCGGACATGCCACTCGCCGTCGCGAAACATGCCTCGGCACCCTCGATCAGCGCCAGACGGTCCTGAAATACAGCCACGGTGGGATTGCCGTAGCGGGAGTAGACGAAGCGGTCCACCTCACCGGCGAAGGCCGCCTCGGCGTCGGCCGCGCTGTCGTAGACGAAGCCGGAGGTCAGGAACAGCGCTTCGGACATCTCCTGGAACTCCGAGCGAGCGAGCCCGCCACGCACCGCCTGGGTGTCCGGTCGCCAGCCGTTGCCACCCGTCATGACTGCTTCCACGGGAGGCCGGCGGCGCGCCAGCCCGTGTCGCCCCGGTGACCGGCGCTGTCCAGCGGGCCCTCGAAACCCTCCGTCACGTTGTACGCCGGGCCTGCGCCCTCGGTGGTGACGGCGAGCGCGGCCGAGGCGGAGCGCTGACCGGACCGGCAGAGGAACACCACCGCTCGTCCCTGCGCCGCGGCAGCAACCTGCCCACCGAACGCGGGGTTGCGCCGCCCCGCGGCGTCCACCCACTCGATGCACACCAGCTCGGACGGCGCTGTCGCGAGGTCGGGGACACCGACAAAGCGCCACTCCGCCTCGGTGCGGACGTCAACCAGCACGGCGCCGTCGTCGAGGACCATCTGCCACGCTTCCTGCGGTGTGACGTCGCCTGCGTAACCCTCGGTCATCGCAAGGCTCCCCGTTCGTCGACCGCCTCGTCGAGCACCACCGCTTGGGCGACGACGACCTGACCCTCGGACGTGACCGTCGCGGCCGGCGCACCGTGCAGCCGGTAGCCCTCGGCCAGTGCCGCGCTGATGCGCTCGCAGAATGCGTGGTCGTCGGGACCGGTCAGCAGCTTGTAACTGAGCTTGCCCTCGCTCATCTGCGCCCTTCTGTCGGCTGTGCTGAAGTAGCGGCGCCGATGCTACGACGTTGCCTGCGCGGCACTACTCGTCCGCCCGGATGCCGGCGTGAAGATGCCATCCGGTATGGCGCCCGCAGCGAGGACGGTGCGCGACAGCATCTTGCCGATTTCGCTGAGCCGCGCCGACCTCGCATCGCCCAGCGCTACCCACGGAGCCAGCGCCATCCGGTCGGTCGCTGCTTCAACCTCGGCGCGCAGTGCGGTACCGGACGCCGTCAGCGTCCCGTCCGCGCCGAGCAGTTCTCGGGTGCGCAGGCGCTCCTCGGCCGCGGCCCACTCCTGCTCGGACCATCCCCGCGTCTGCTGGGCGGCTGCCGGCGTGAAACCGCGACCGGTGGCGGTGTGGGTGAGCAGCGCCTCGATACCGCTGAGCCCCGAGGCGACCAGCGCCGCGATGTGCCCGTCGCCGCGGTGCTCGCGCAACAGCGTGATCGCGTGCCACAGCACCAGCAGGGGTTCGCTGGGCCAGTCGAGGTCGGCGTGTCCGGCGTAAAGCGGGCGCCCCTCCCCTGTGCAGGCCAACGCCGCAGTTCGGGCGAGCTCAGCCGCCTCAGCCACCTCAACCGACCCGGCAAGGTCGTCACCGAGCAGCCTGCGCAACGCCGCATCCACGGACTGAAAGCGTGCCTGCACAATCGCTTCCGGGCTCGCCAGCGACCATGCTCGGGGTATGTGCCTGGCCACGAGCTCCGGGTTGAAGTTGTAGAAGGTGGCGGCCACCACGCCGGGGCCCACTGCACCCATCGCCGCTGCGCGGCCGGCGAAATAGCACATCCGTCCGGGGCGCAGACCGACCTCGACGAGGTGCTGCTCGGTCTCGGGCACGAAGTAGGTCATCGAGTGGATGATGTCCGTCGCGCGCGCGCAACGTCCTGCGGTTGAGGGGTCCATGCGTGTCACTCTAACGATTTGCGGCCCTAGTCGGTCTTCGTTGCCGGCCTGCGCAGCAAGTGGGGGTGCAGCCGATGCAGACCGCGCACCCGGACCGGTCGCATCGACTTGATGCGAAACTCGGAGAGGTCCTTGAGCTCCTCGGCCACCTCGTTGTCCACCAGGATGGTGTCCGGCTTGGCGACCGACGTGAGCCGGGCCGCGATGTTGACCACCGAGCCGAAGGCGTCGCCGAAGCGCACGAGCACTTCGCCGACCGCGAGTCCGACCCGGATACCGGGCAGCAGCTCGTCCGCCATGACCCGTTCCTGCAGCTGCAGGGCGATGAGGGCGGCATCGGCGGGCTGCTGGACGGCGAACATCACCTCGTCACCGACCGTCTTCACCACCCAGCCGTGCCCCTCGGCGATAATGTCCATCGCGGTGGACTCGAAGCGTTCGATCAGCTTGTCCAGCTCATCGATGCCCAGCTGTCGGGTCAGGCTGGTGTACCCGACGATGTCCGCGAATCCCACCACCAACCGCTGCCGGGACACCTGTTCGCCGGGCCCGAACAGTGCGCGGCCCGCGTTGGCCGCCAGGTGTCGACGCCACACATAGGACTGCAGGGCCTCGATGGTGGGTAGCAGCCCTTTGGCCATGCCGCTGACCTCGTTGCGTACCGCATCGATGTCCAGCGGTTCACCCTCCGGGGTCTCCGCGCTGACCTCGGCCACCCGGGTACCGATGAAGTTGGTCATCAAGCCGACCTGCCACTCCGCCAGCCGCGACAGCGACTGTCCCAGCGCGCGGGTGACCGACACCTCCATATCGGGCGTGATCACCCCCTCGTCCACCAGCCGGCCGATGGTGCGCAACGCCTGAACGTCCCCGCGGGTGTACATGACCGCGTCGGTGTCCTCGCCCTGCGCGAAGCCCATCGCAACCCACAGCCGGGTCGCCCGCTCCAGCGGTACCCCCGCCTCCTCTGCGGCCTGGTAGCGGTCGAAGCGGCGGCGCCCTCCAAGCAACGTGCGCTCGAGATCCTCTTGAATACCGAGCCGCAGCTGCTCGCCCTCGTCACTGTTGTCGGGCGCAAGATTGTCGGGCTCCGTGTTGTCGGGCTGCGTGCCGTCGGACGCCGCGGGGTCGGAATCGGCCGTCACTGCACCGTATGCACGATCAGCACGTCGCAAACCGCCTTGCGTGCTGCGTCGGAGGGCACCGAGCCGAGCAACCGCCCCGTGAGGCTGTTCAATCCGCGGTTGCCGATGACCAGCACATCCGCGTTGACCTCGTCGACGAGCGCAAGCAGCGTGTCCACCGGAGCTCCGCTCACGGCCTTGGTGACGACGTCCTCGGCGCCCGCAGCCTTCGCCCGGTCGTGGGCGGTCCGGAGGGTCTCCTCAGCAGGCGCCGAACCCATCACCTGATAAGACTCCTCACGCAACTCATCAGCAGCCCGCTTCACCTCGCGCGGGGTGGCCGGGAAGTACGCGCAGGCAATGACCAGCGTGGCCCCAGCAGCTGCCGCGAGCCCGGCCGCCCGATCTACTGCGATCAACGATGAGGCCGATCCGTCGGTCCCGACGAGAACGGTGCGATAGGCGGTCAAGGAGAACCTCCGACGGAGTGCCATGCCGAGCGTGCTCGCCCGGTCTACGGGAGACCGTAGCGGTTCTTGGGCCGTTTCGGGAGCGGGGATCAGCCCGCTACCGGCGCCGACGGCCGCTCGCGCACTGTGATCTCCGTCGCCATGGCGCGACCGGACAGCTGCCTCCTGCGCGCGACGACGACCGCCGCGACCAGCAACATGATGCCCGCCAGACACTCGCCACTGCCGACGAACTGCTGCACCGCGCTCCACTTGTGCAGCTCCCGATCGCCGCCGCCGGGCAGATCCCACTGGGCGCCGAGCAGAAACACCACCGCCGCGAGGGCAAGCGGGTAGCGCCAGGAGCGGTACTGCGGCGCCACGAGCAGTGGGAGCAGCACCACGATGTAGGACCAGTGGTGCGAGGCGGCGAATGGTGCCGCGAGCAGTGAGGCCAGCGCAACGACCGAGAAGGCCGCGATGTGCTCCCCCGCCCTGGTGAAGTGCCAGGCGGCGTAGGCAGCCGCGGTGACGATCAGCAGCACACCCACGATCCAGGCCAGGGTCTCGCTCACACCGGTGAGCCCGAGTCTCGTCAGCGGACCGGTAATCGCCTGGTTGGGCCCGTACCAGGGCGCGCCTCCCCGATTGGTATCGAAGGCAACGTTGGTCCAGAACAACTTCGAGTCGCCGGGAGCCACCAGTGCACCGACCCCCGCCGCCAGCACGAACGCCACTCCCGCCCGCGCGATGGATGCATAGTCCTTGCGCACCAACAGCAACAGCCCAAAGGCCAACGGAGTCACCTTGATCGCCGCCGCAATACCGATGCCGACGCCGCGGAACCGGCGCGGGAGAACACCGGTGCAGTCGAGCACGACCAGCACCACGATCACCATGTTCACCTGCCCGAAACCCAAGGTGCCACGGATCGGCTCGAACAACAGTGTGGGTGCGAGCAAAGCGAGCGGAGTGAGCTCCGTCGAGCTGATCCCCAGTCGCTGCATCACCACGTGCAGCGACCACAACACCAGGACAACGGTGAACGCCGTCCACACCACGTGCAACACAATGACCGGCAAGAAGGTCACGGGCACCAAGATCACCGCGGCGAACGGCGGGTAGATGTACTTCAGGTCGAACGGGGCGCCGGGCAACGAGTCGTAGAGCCCGCTGCCGTTGAGCAGCGCCTTGGAGGCGGCCCGATAGACGTCCAGGTCGATGAGGCTGTGGTCGGAGATGACGAAGGCGACCAGAACGGCCACCACCGCGACCGCGACCTGGACGACGACCATGACCGGAGCAAGCCGTTTTGTGCCGCGCTCCTGCTCAACGACAGCCATGTGGGCAAAACCTCCGGGCGATGATGACAACGGTAGGGACGGCCCTCAGGGTATCCGCTGCCGGCCGCAGTAGCCGATGTCCCTGCGCCGCCGCGGACCTCGCATACCTTGGTGTAATGCCTCGTCGACGTCTGAAGCGACCACGCGTCCTGTTCGGCGTGCTGCTGCTCCTCCTCGGGGCCGTCACCACGGTGGCTCTCACCCGGCCCGCACCACCACCGTCGGTCGGTGAGCGTGCACTGACCATTCCGGTCAAGGACGGCCCTGCGCGTGATCAGCCGGTGGCCGTTGACGCCACACTCTTCACCCCGGCGCGCACCCCTGCACCTGCAGTCTTGCTCGCGCACGGCTTCGGCGGTAGTAAGGACTCCGTTGCCGACCAGGCGCGTGCGCTCGCGCAGGACGGCTTCGTGGTGCTCACCTACAGCGCTCGCGGGTTCGGCAAGACCACGGGGCAGATTGCCATCAACTCCCCCGATTACGAGGTCGCCGATGCGCGGGCCCTCGTGGACTTCTTGGCCACCCAACCGCAGGTCATGCTCGACGGCCCCGGCGATCCACACATCGGTGTGGCCGGTGGCTCCTACGGTGGAGCGCTGGCGCTGTCGCTGGCCGGTAGCGATAAGCGGATTGACGCGGTAGCCGCCGCCATCACTTGGAATGACTTGGGGCAGGCGCTGTTTCCCGACTTGGCCGCTTCCCAACCGGCACTGGCCAGCACACCGGCGGCGGGGACAACGGGAGCCGATGGGGTGCTCAAGCGCAGCTGGGCCGGGATCTTCTTCGGCGCCGGGGCCGGCTCGGCGAGCACAGGCCCGTGCGGCAAGTTCATCGCGCAGTTGTGCACCGACTACCTTGCCGCGTCGCAGACCGGGCGCCCATCGCCTGGTTTGCTGGACCTGTTGCGGCGAAACTCGCCTGCGGCGAGCAACAGCACGCTGAAGGCGCCGACGTTGTTGTTGCAGGGCCAGCAGGACACCCTGTTCGGGCTCGACCAAGCCGACGCCAACGCCCGTCAACTCGCTGCGGCGGGCGCACCCGTACTGACCAGCTGGTTCGCCGGCGGCCACGACGCCGGGGGGACGAACGCCGATGCCGACGGGCAGACTCAGCGCTTCCTCGACTTCCACCTGGCCGGCCGCGGAACCGATCCGGGTACCGGCTTCAGCTACCAGCTGAGCGGCTCCCTCGGTGGCAACGGAAGAGGAGCGAATCGGACAGTCACCTCGCCCAGCTACCCAGGCCTGCAGGGCGAGCAGACCCCGACGATGGCCGTACCGCTTACGGGGGCGACCCAGCCGATCATCCGGCCTGCGGGCAGTGCCCCATCGTCGGTCAGCACCCTGCCCGGACTGGGGTCCGCATTCGCCGGGCTGGCCGCGGCGGGCGTGTCCGCGTCCACGCTCACCGGGGCTATCGCCTTCGACGTGCCCGGGCAGACCGCGATCTTCCGTACCGAGCCCGTGTCGTCGTCGCTCACCGTGACCGGGTCCAGCCGAGTGGACCTCACCGTTGCCGGCGGTCCCGGTACCGCTGAGGCCGTGCTCTTCGCCAAGCTCTACGACGTCGCGGCCGACGGCCAACGCACGCTGCCCGGGGGCGGTGTGTCCGCCTTCCGGGTGCCTGCCCTGCCAGCGGCTGGTGGCGAGACCACGGTGACGGTCACGCTGCCCGGCATCGTGGCCGCCATCCCGCAGGGGCACCACCTGGAGCTGGCAGTGACGACCACCGACCAGGCTTACGCCACCCCGTTGAGCCCCGCGGGGTACACCGTGGGGCTCGCCAAGGGCGCTGCGCTCAGCGTTCCCGTCGTTGGCGGGACGCGGGCGAGTGCATCCTCGGTGCCGTTGGCGCCCCTGATCGGGATCGGCGTGATTGTGCTCGGCCTACTCGCCGCAGCGGTGCTGAGCCGGATGCGGCGCAGGCCGCGGCACCGCGACGACCAAGCAGACTTCGATATCCCGCTTGTGGTCAGCGGCCTGGCCAAGTCGTATTCCGACGGCTACCGCGCGGTCGACGGCGTCGACTTCACCGTCCGTCACGGGCAGGTGCTCGGTCTGCTCGGACCCAACGGCGCCGGTAAGACCACCGTGCTGCGGATGCTGATGGGTCTGATCGCACCGAGCGCCGGGGAGATTCGCGTGTTCGGCCAGCAGGTAACCGCTGGATCGCCGGTGCTGTCCCGGCTCGGCTCCTTTGTGGAGGGCGCCGGTTTCCTGCCGCACCGCTCCGGTGCCGACAACCTCGCGATGTACTGGGCGGCCACCGGACGCCCAGCTGCCGACGCCCACCTGCATGAGGCGTTGGTCATCGCGGGGCTCGGCTCATCCATCGACCGGAAGGTGCGCTCCTACAGCCAGGGCATGCGGCAGCGACTGGCGATCGCCCAGGCGATGCTGGGCCTGCCCGAGCTGCTGGTGCTCGACGAACCGACCAACGGCCTGGACCCGCCGCAGATCATGGCGATGCGGGCGGTGCTGCGGGACTACGCGGCCACCGGGCGGGCGGTCTTGGTGTCCAGCCACCTGCTCTCCGAGGTGGAGCAGACCTGCAGCGATGTGGTGGTCATGCACAAGGGCAAAGTGGTGGCGGCGGGGACAGTAGCCGAGATCGTGTCGGCCGACGGGCGCGTGGTGTTGCGGGTCGACGAGCCGGAGACCGCGGTGCAGGTGCTGCGGGCATTACCGGGTGTCGGCTCGGTCACCGTGATGCCGGGTAGCGCGGGCTCAGATTCGGCGGAGGTGCAGGCAGACTTGGAGAAGGTGCCGTCGGCGGATGCGGTGCGCAGCCTGGTTGGCGCCGGCGTGGCGGTGAGCGCCATTGCCCCCCGCAATCGACTCGAGGATGTTTTCCTCGCGCTGGTGGAGACTTCCGAGGATGGTGAGAGCGGTGAGTGAGACAGTGCAGGCACGCGACGGGCGCGCCACCGGATACGAGTCGCAGCGCACCTTGCGGGTGCACACCGAGCTCCGCCGCCAGCTCACCAGGCGTCGGACCCAGATCAGCTTCGGCTTCCTGGTGCTGCTGCCATTCTTGCTCGTGCTGGCGTTCACGC
>JALYVL010000015.1:9395-9987 GCA_030853285.1 Actinomycetota bacterium
AGCAAAAGCCGCTCAGGCGGTTTCGTCGACCGGGCCACCACAGGCGGACTCAACTTCACCGTGTTCACCCTGTTCGTGACCATCGGGTTCTTGCTGGTTGTGGTCGTCGCCTTGTTCTTCGGTGACGCGGTAGCCAGCGAAGCCTCGTGGTCGAGTCTGCGCTACCTGCTAGCGATTCCCGTGCCCCGTGCACGACTGTTGCGGCAGAAGGCTGTGGTGGCAGGGCTGCTTTCGGTGTTCGCGCTGATCTTGCTCCCTGCGGTGGCGTTGGCGCTCGGTTCGGTGGTGTACGGGACGGCCGGGATAACCAGTCCGCTCGGCGATTCGCTGTCCTTCGGCACCGGTGTGCTCCGCTTGCTGCTCGCCGTGGTCTACATCGCGATCAGCCTGTCTTGGGTCGCGGGCCTCGCGAGCCTGCTCTCGGCGGCCACGGACGCGCCGCTCGGCGCGGTGGGTGGTGCGGTGATGATCACCATCGTGTCCGAAATCCTGGACGGAATCCCCGCACTGGAAGGCCTGCGGAACTGGCTGCCCACCCACTACGCGTATGCGTGGACCGGACTGCTCTCCGCCGACATCGACTGGTCACAGA
>JALYVL010000349.1 GCA_030853285.1 Actinomycetota bacterium
CGGAGAGGCCAGCAAACAGGGTTGGACCACCGAGGCTGACCTGTTGGAGGGTCAGCGGACCGACCTGGCCGAGGTGCTCGAGGTGATCGGCAGGCCCCAGAGCCGGATGATGCTGGCGCTGGACGCGCAGGGCGCGCTGGTCGGCTGCTGCCAGCTCGAGCTCCGGGCGGGCGCCATCGGCTACTTCGGGATGTTCAGCGTGCGGCCGGGACTGCAGGGCAACGGGTTGGGTGATGCGTTGCTCGCCGAGTCCGAGCGCGTCGCCGCCACAGCGGGGTGCACGGCGATGCACATGACCGTGCTCGTGCAGCGCAGCGAGCTCATCGCTTGGTACGAGCGGCGCGGGTACCGCCGGACCGGGCAGCTCTCCCCATTTCCGCAGGACCCGCGATTCGGTGTTCCTCGGCGACCCGACCTGGCCTTTGAGCTGCTGAGCAAGGCGCTGGAATAATTCAGAACAGACCCGGCTGGCCCGCCCGCGAAGGGTTTTCCAACGTCAACAGGTAGTCCTTGCGGGCCACCCCGCCCGCGTAACCGGTCAGTGCTCCGTGCGCACCGATCACCCGGTGGCAGGGAATGACCACACTGATCGGGTTGCGGGCGTTGGCCGAGCCAACCGCGCGGATCACCCGCGCCTCGCCCAGCTGCGCGGCGAGCTGGGAGTAGGACCGCGTCTGCCCATAAGGAATCTGGCGCAGCAGCGTCCACACCCGCTGCTGGAAAGCACTCCCGATCGGCGCCAATGCCACCGTGAACACGGTGCGCTGCCCGGCGAAGTACTCGACCAGCTGCTCGGTGACCTCGGCGAAGCCGGCGTCAGTGCGCTCGCCGAAGGTGGACGCCTCGGGACGGCGGGTGTGCTCGGGCAGGTAGAGCGCGCTGAGCACACCGTCGGTGTGCACCACGGTGAGCCCGCCGATCGGGGAGTCGACGGTCGTGTGTGTCCTCATGGCTGCAGTTGCAGTCTGGCCAGGTAGCGGGCCGCGGAACGGGCCACTGCTGCCTTGCCGTCTTCGGCGACGACGCGACCCCACCAGCCCCCGTAGATGGTGTCGAACGCGAACGGCTCCAGCAGCCGCAGCGCGCGTCCGATCACCGCGGGTGACTCGGGGATGTGGTTGGGGTAGCTGTACATGAAGCTGACGAAGCGGCGGTCCAGCACGACGGTGAGAATGTCGCTCGTGCACAAGGCGCCGCGTCCCTGGGCACCCCGAGCCCAGTGCAGCACGGTACCGCCGGTGAAGTGCACGCCGGCATTGATCAGCGTGCGTCCCGGCAGGACTTCGAGCGAGTCCCCTTGCCAGGCGACGATGTTGCCGTCTCGGCACACCCATTCGCGGTCGGCGTGGTGCACGTAAACCGGAACGTCGCCGAAGGCTTCGCTCCAGGTGACGGCGGAGGAGTAGAAGTGCGGGTGCGAGAGCGCGATCGCCGCAACGCCGCCCTGCTCGTTGACTGCGGCGACAGTGTCGTAATCCACAAAGGACACGCAGTCCCACAGCAGGTTGCCGCCCTCGCCGGGCACCAGTAGAGCACGCTGACCGATCGCGAACGAAGGCTCGGTGCCGACGCCCCACAACTCACCCTCGCGGCACAGCACCGTCCGGTAGCCGTCGGCCGCCATCTCCTCCAGCGTGCTCCAGCGCTGGCCGTCCCAGCCCACGTACTGGCGCTCGTCCTCGCAGATCCGGCAGTGCTGCGCATCGAAGTGCGCCTGGTCGTACTGCACCCCGCACGTCACGCAGATCGGATAGCTCACGGCCCCATTGTGGCCCTGCCCCGGGCCGGTGAAGCAGACGTATGCTGAGGAATGGCCTCGACTCATGACGTGCGGCAGCAGGCCCAGGGCCTGGGGCGCTATCGGGGCGCGCGCTACTCCCGGACCTGGCTGACCATGCTCGTCGGGATGACGCTGGCCTGGCTGTTCCTGTTTTCCATCGCGGCAGGCAACGCGGTGTGGATTGCGCTGATTCCGGTGACCATTGTCGTGCTGGGGGCGCTCTGGTTGATACCGCTCACGGTGGTCACCACCGACGGGATCCGGCTGGTGTTTAAACGGGTGGTCGTGCCGTGGTCCGACGTCGAGTGGGTGCTCGATCCGCGCGCAGGCGACGAGGAAGCGCGTCTACAGCTGACGGACGGCCGCATCCTCACGGTGCCCGGGGTCCCGCCACGCGCGGTGCCCGCGCTCCGGGTGCTCTGGAGTCGACACCGCCGCTAACCTGAGGTTCGTGGACCCCGTGGCGGCATTGCGACGCGTCGCCTTCCTGCTCGAGCGATCGCGAGCGTCGACGCACCGCGTGCACGCCTACCGCACGGCCGCCGCGATTTTGCTCGCTCTTCCGCCGGAGGAGGTCACTCGTCGGGCGACCGCCGGGACTTTGACGGAGCTGCGCGGTATCGGCCCGAAGACGGCTGCCGTTGCCGCCCAGGCGGCGGCCGGTCAGCAACCCGACTACCTGGCCGAGTTGGAAGTAGCCGTTGGGCCGCTCGTACAGGGTGGCGAGGAACTCCTTGCTGCACTGCGCGGGGACCTGCACTGCCACAGCGACTGGAGTGACGGCGGCAGCCCGGTGC
>JALYVL010000016.1 GCA_030853285.1 Actinomycetota bacterium
CCTTGATTGGGTCGACGTCGCCCACCAGGTCACCCACGCTGGTGTCCGGGGTGGCGGGTTTTTCCGCATAACGCTCGCTGCGGTGGCGCCAGCTGATCGGCAGCTCATCACCGAGCTCGGCGGCGCGGCGCAGGGAGGTTGGCGTGATCGGTTCGTAAGGGTGCTCCCCCAGCTCGGCTCCGGCGATCACCGGTGTCCATTCGTCGAGCAGGCCAGCGAGTGAGCGCAGTAGGCGGGTCTTGCCCTGACCACGCTCGCCGAGCAGCACCACGTCGTGGCCGGCCAGCAGCGCGCGTTCCAGCTGGGGCAGCACCGTGTCGTCGAAGCCGAGCACCCCGGGCCACGGGTCGCGGCCTTCCCGCAGTGCGGTCAACAGGTTGTGGCGGATCTCGTCCTTCACGCCACGCTGGACGTGGCCGTCCGCGCGCAGGGCGCCGAGGGAGGTGGGCAGGCTGGTGGTGGTCGCATCGGTCACGCTGACAACGCTACGAGCGGTACAGCGATTCAGCCAGATGACTAGGGTCGTCGCATGCCCGAGCCTGCTACTGAATCTCCCATCGCCGTCGTCACCGCGTTCTTGGCGGCGCTGGAGTCCTTCGACATCGACCGGGCGTTGATGTACACCGCCGAGGAAATCTGCTACCAGAACGTGCCGCTCCCTCCGGCCCGGGGGCAGCGCGCGTTCGCCAAGCAGATGCGAGGCATGGCGAAGTACGGCACCGGGTTCGAAGGTCGCGTCCACAACATTGCGGCCAACGGCGACGTGGTGCTGACCGAGCGCACCGACGTGCTCAAGGTCGGACCGTGGCAGGCCAGCTTCTGGGTGTGCGGCACCTTCGAGGTCCGCGACGGTCAGATCGTGCTGTGGCGCGATTACTTCGACTGGACCACGCTCGCTGCGGCCAGCGTCAAGGGTGCAGCCCGGGCGCTCGGCTCAGCAGTGTCGCGGCGGCCGCGGCGCGCCTAGCCCCGTACCGTCGAACCTCGACAAAGTGGGGTTCGTGCGGCCCGTGCAACCCCAGTTTGTCGAGCCTCGACGCCAAGGGCTCAGGCGAACTCGTCGCGGATGCGGTCGGAGACCCCGGACAGGTTGAGCTCGAAGGTGTAGCCCTGTTCGAAGCGGTAGCTGCGGTTGACGTCCCACGGGTCGATGCCGTTGAGGCAGGCCTTGGCGGCGCGAATCACCGTCGGGTCCTTCTCGGCAATCTGCCCCGCCAGCGTCAGGGCAGCATCCCGGAGCTCGGCGAGGGGCACCACCGAGTGCACGGAACCAAAGTGCAGCAGCTGGGCCGCGGTCACCGTCGCCGAGGTGTACACCATGGCCCGCATCGTGTGCTGGGGCACCAGCCGCGACAGGTGCGTGGCCGCACCCAGTGCTCCCCGATCGACCTCCGGTAGGCCGAAGGTGGCGTTCTCGCTGGCCACGATCACGTCGGCGTTGCCGATCAGCCCGATGCCGCCACCGAGGCAAAAGCCTTGCACCGCCGCGATCACCGGCACGGGGCACTCGTAGACCGCCTTGAAGGACTCGTAGCAGCCGCGGTTGGCGCCGAGCAGCGCGCTGAAGCCCTCGGTGCGCTGCATCTCCTTGATGTCCACCCCGGCGTTGAACCCCCGGCCCTCGGCGCGGAGCACCACGGCGCGGACGTCGGGGTTGGAGCCGGCGGCGGTGACCTGCTCGGCGATGGCAAACCAGCCGGCAACGGGCAACGCGTTTACGGGGGGGTTGTCCACCACGACCTCGGCAATCCCGCTGGGATGCACGGTGGTGGCGACCAGGGACTCAGACATCGGGGCTCCTAGGGAAGGTCAAGCGTGCTGGCTGCTGACGGAGACGACCTCGCCCGTCATGTAGGACGAGTAGTCGCTGGCCAGGAAGACGATGACGTTGGCCAGCTCCCACGCTTGCGCGGGGCGGCCGAAGGCCTCCTTGGCAGACAGCTCGGCGAGCAGCTCCTCGGTGGTGACCTTGGCCAGGAAGGGGTGCATGACGATGCTGGGCGCGACCGCGTTGACCCGGATGCCGTACTCCGCCACGTCCAGGGCGGAGCACCGGGTCAGGGCCATCACCCCGGCCTTGGCCGCCGCGTAGTGCGCCTGGCCCTGTTGCGCCCGCCACCCGATGACCGAGGAGTTGTTGATGATGGCGCCGCGGCGGGCGGGGACCATGTGCCGCAGCACCGCGCGGGTGGCACGAAACGTGCTGGTCAGCGTCACGTCGAGCACGCTGGACCACTGCTCGTCGGTCATGTCCACCACGCTGGCGGTGCCGCCGAGGCCGGCGTTGTTCACCAGGACGTCGATGCCGCCGAGCTCCGCGGCGACGGTGTCCATCAGGTGGTCGATCTGCTCCTGGTTGGTGACGTCGCACGGCACAGCTAGCGGCCGGGTCCCGGTGGACTTCTCGATGGCGTCCGCGGCCTCGCCGAGGCGGCGCTCGTGGCGGTCGCTGATGGCCACCCGGGCGCCCTCGATGGCGCAGCGCTCGGCGGTGGAGAAGCCGATGCCGGTGCCGGCCGCGGCGGTGACCAACACCGTCTTGCCGCTGAGCAGGTTGTGGCCGGGCCCGGGCTCGCCGGCGTCATTGGCGGAAGTCATGCTCAGGCCTTTCCCAGTCGGGTGAGGACCACGTCGGCCTCGGTGACGATGCGGGTGATCAGCTCCTGGCAGCTGGGCAGGTCGTCGATCATCCCGACGACCTGTCCGGTGGCCATCACGCCCACATCGGTGCGGCCGTCGACCAGCGCGGAGCGGTAGAGCATCGGGGCATTGGCGGCCATCACCACCTGGCTCCAGCTCAACTCATGGGTCTTGCGCATGGACAGGCCCTCGCGGACGATGTCGGGCCAGGATGTCCCGGAGATCTTCTTGAACGCCAAGGCATTGCGGCCGGCCCGGGCCAGGCGGCGGGGCCCGGAGCTGGCTTCCAACTCACCGATGGTGCCCGCGTTGAGCACCCGCTGCGGCACGCCATCGACCTGCAGGGTGCGGACGGTGTCGTTGACCGACTTGGACAGGTACACGTCCTTGACCGCAGGGGCGACCGGCGAATCGGTGGTGAGCAGAAAGCGGGTGCCCATCGCGATGCCCTCGGCACCGTAGGCCAGCGCGGATACCAGGCCGCGTCCGTCGAAGTAGCCACCGGCGGCGATCACCGGAATGTCCACCGCGTCCACCACCTGGGGCAGCAGCAGGCTGGTCGGCACGTCGCCGGTGTGGCCGCCGCCCTCCCCTCCCTGCACCAGCACGGCATCGGCGCCCCAAGCCGCGACCTTCTCGGCGTGGCGGCGCGCCCCGATGGAGGGGATGACCACCACGTCGCCGTCCTTGAGCCTGCCGATGAGCTCCTGCTTGGGGGCCAGCGCGAAGGAGGCCACCTTGACCTTGGCGCGGATCAGCAGGTCGACGAACTTGCCGATGTCCGGTGAGTCCGCGCGGAGGTTTACGCCGAAGGGTTTGTCGGTGAGGTCCTGCACGTCGGAGATGGCTTGGGCCAGTTCCGCGTAGTTGAGCAGGCCTGCGGAGATGATGCCGAGGCCGCCGGCGTTCGCGGTGGCCGCGGTGAGCTTGGCATCGGAGACCCAGCCCATTCCGGTCTGCACGATGGGGTACTGCACCCCGAAGAGCTCGGTGGCGCGGGTGCTCAGCGCCGGGTGCGTCACGCCATCACCTCGCGGTCCCGGAAGCTGCGGGGGTCGAGCACCTCGCGGATCAACTGCAGCTCATCGTCGGTCGGTAGTCGCGAAGAGGGCACGTCCGCGGGGATGACGAGCTCGAAACCGGTCGCCTCGACCACCTCATCCACGTTGACGCCCGGGTGCACCGAGGCCAAGCGCATCTTGCCGGAGGCGGCGTCGTAATCCAGCACGGCCAGGTTGGTCACCACTCGTCGTAGGTCGTGGAACCTGCTGGCCGCAGGGCCAGCGTTGGCAGCATTGTCGTTACCCACTCCGCAGATCATGTCCACTGCGGACGTGAAGATGCGACTGCTGTGCTTGGGCACCCAGTAGCTGGTCGGATGGCAGACGCTGTTGCCGGGGGCCCCACGAGCACCCAGGAGCTGCACCTTCGGCTTGGCGTGGTCACCGATGGCGGAGATGTTGGTGTTGCCGTAGGAGTCGATCTGGCTGGGGATCATCATCACGTGGCGCTTGCCGTTCCACACGATGTCGAAAATGGCGCGGAAGGGGATCCACGCCTCCACCTCCTCGGGCACGGCGGCGCCGACGGCCCAGGTGCCGCGGACCAAGGACGCCTCGCCGTCGGAGAGCAGGAGATCCGGGGAGAAGGTGTGCCGGGCCAGGCGGGCCCCGATCGTCGGAATGGTGCCGAAGGCGCTGACCAGGATTTCGCCGTTGTCGCGGAAGGTCTCGGCGCAGGCGATGGCACACACCTCGGCCCGGGTTGCCTCGCTCAGCGAAACACTCCCCACGTCGCTCCGCTCGCTCATGCTGATGCCTCCTGCTCGGTGCGGAACTGGGCCACGGCCTGCTGGTAGTCGTCTTCGGTGCCGGAGAGGTAGCGCTCGGTGAATGCCGTCCAGGTCTCCGGGTCGGCGGCAGCGGTGGCGTAGGCCTTCTGGAACTTCTCGTCGCGCCCGTAGTCGGGCACACAGGACGTGAAGTGCGCGCCGTTCGGGGCTTCGACGACGCCGCGGACCATGATCCGGGAGATCTTCATCGTCGCCGGGTGCGCGTTCGCGGACATCTCCGCGGTCGGCACGATCTGCTCGCAGGAGACGTAGGCCCGGTCGGCGGCCATGCAGTACAGGTCGTCGAAGTAGGGGTCCGGCCCGAGGAACTGGGCGTTGCCGTGCGCATCGGCGCGGTTCATGTGCACCAGCGCCGCGTCCAGGTGCAGCGCGGGCACCGCTACGAGTTCTTCACCGCTGCCGTAGGGGTCGGCGACCGTTTTCAGCTCGGGGTTGATCCGCATGATGTCTGAGCCGAGGCCGGCGCGGGTGGGTAGGAACGGCACCCGGATGCCCGCTGCGTACAGGCCCCACTGCAGCATGCCCTCGTCGTACTCGGTCACCTCGATGTTGCCGGCTTGGCGGATAGCGCGAAAGTGCGGGTCTAAGGCAATGGAGTCCAGCGACACGAAGCCGTAGACCAGCCGCCGTACCTTCCCCGCCGCGCACAGCAGGCCAGCGTCGGGCCCACCGTAGGTGACCACGGTGAGGTCGGTCAGGTCGGAGCGCAGGATGGCCCGCACCAACGACATCGGCTTACGACGCGAACCCCATCCGCCGATGCCGATGGTCATCCCCGACGAAAGCTCGCCGATGACCTCCTCGTGGGTCATCCGTTTGTCAGCCACCTAGGTCCCTGCCTCCAAGTCGATGTAGCAAGCGCTTGGTTGGTAGGCTAGCAGACCGGTTCAGCCTCCTGGTTCCGCTTGGTAGGGACACGTCGCAGGGCCGCAGACGGCGCAGTGCGCCTGCCGGTCGACGGCCATCACGTTGGCCGGCTCGTGCTGCGTCCGCACCAGGGCAGCGGCCACCGCTGCCCCCGACGCGAGGAGCACCGCGCAGACCACCATGGCCGCTCGGAAGCCCGAACCGAACACCCCGGCTTCGGTGTAGTCCGCGCCACCCAGACCCACCAGCGCCGGTAGTGCGGCCACCGCCAGCAGCCCGGCACTACGCGCCACGGCATTGTTGACGCCGGAAGCGGTGCCCGCCAGATGCTCCGGAGCCGCGCCGAGAACGGTGGCCGTGAGCGGGGCCACCATGCAGGACAGCCCGAGCCCGAACACGGCGACCGCGGGCAGCACGTCGCGCAGATACGACGCGTGCGGGCCGATCCGCAGCGTCAGCAACAGGCCACCGGCCGCGACGAGCGGGCCGATCGTCATCGGCAGGCGGGGACCGATGCGTTGTGCAAGGGCACCCGCGCGTGCCGACAGCAGCAGCATCAGCGCCGTGATCGGCAACAGGGCCATGCCGGCACGCAGCGGGGAGAACCCGGCGACGACCTGCAGTTGGAGCACCAGCAGGAAGAACACTCCGCCCAGTGCCGCGTACACCACCAGCGTCACCACGTTGGCCGCCACAAATACCCGGGAGGCGAACAGCTCCAGCGGTATCAACGGATGCGCGCTGCGCCGTTCCATCAGGACAAAGGCGCACAGCGCCAGCACTCCCAGCCCTCCAGCAAACCACTGCTCGCTGATCAACCCGTAGGTGATCCCGGCGAGTCCGGCCGCCGCGAGCGCGGAACCTGCGAGGTCGAGTCGCCCTGCTGCTGCGGCGTCGCGGCTCTCCGGGACGTGGCGCGCGGCGACCCCGAGCACGACGACGGCCAGCGGAAGGTTGATGAGGAACACCGCTCGCCAGCTGACCTGTTCCACGAGCCATCCCCCGACGAGTGGCCCAGCGGCGCCGGCAATGCCACCGAGGCCGGACCACGCGCCCACCGCGGCACCCCGGTCACGCGCGTCGAAGCTGGCGGAAATCAACGCCAGGCTGCCCGGGGTGAGCAGTGCGCCGCCCACACCCTGCAGTGCGCGGGCCGCGACCAGGGTCTCGATGTTCCACGCCAGCCCGCACAGCAATGAGGCGGAGGCGAACCACGCCACCCCGATCACGAACACACGGCGGCGCCCGTAGCGGTCGCCGAGCGAGCCGCCCAGCAGGATCAGCGCGGCCAGAGTCAGCGTGTATCCGTTGAGGGTCCACTGCAATCCGCTGAATCCCGCGCCGAGCTCCTTCCCGATGTGCGGCAGGGCGACATTGACCACGGTGGCATCGAGCATGGCCATGCCGGAGCCCAAGATGGCGGCGAGCAACAGCCACCGTCCGCGCGCGGAGCCCATCCGAATGGGTGCGGTGCTCATCTCTGGACGGTAACGCGGACGCGGGCCCGGGCGTTGTTGACCTGGTCCTCCGAGGCGCGCTCGCCGACGGAGTCAAGACCACGACCGAGCCGGGAATGCTGCGCAGCATGAGCATGTTAGTTGATAGAGCAAGACTCAAGGGGCGGCGGCGAGTGACCACCGCGTGAGAAAGGGTAGGAATGCCTGGATTTGATGACTTCTTCTCGGCAGCGTTCGGCGCCGACGGCTCCGGACCGACCCGCCGGGTCGACCTGTCCAAGCTGCTGAGCCAGCAGGCCCAGCGGATGGTCAGCGTGGCGGCCGGCCGCGCCAGCGAGCAAGGGCATACCGAGCTCGACTCGCTGCACCTGCTGTGGGCCCTGGCCGGTGAAGAGCCGACTGCGGTGCTACTACAGCGGGCGGGCGCGGACCGCGACCAGCTGCGCGGCGCGATCGAGCAACGGCTGCCTGCTGCCCAGGACGAAGCGCGTGGTACCTCGCCGTCACTGTCCACCACCACGCAGCAGGCGCTGATGGCCGCCCACCAGGTGGCGCGGGCGTTGGGTTCGACCTACATCGACTCGGTGCACGTGCTGCTCGCGTTGGCCGCCAACCCCAACCTCTCCGCCGGTCGGCTGCTGCACGCCCAGGGCGTGACCCCGCAGTCGTTGCAGGTCGCCGCGGGAGAACTCGGTGGAGACGGAAGCCCTGCCGAGCAGAGCGATACCCCCACACTCGACCAGTACGGCGTGGACCTCACCGCCCGGGCCAAGGCCGGCGAGCTCGACCCGGTGATCGGACGGGCGAGCGAGATCGAGCAGACCATTGAGGTGCTGAGCAGGCGCACCAAGAACAACCCCGTGCTAATCGGTGAGGCCGGCGTCGGTAAGACGGCTATCGTCGAGGGCCTCGCTCAGCGGATCGTGGCCGGTGACATCCCGGACCTGTTGGCGAACAAGCGCATCGTGGCGCTGGAGATCTCCGGCATGCTCGCGGGCACCCGCTACCGCGGTGACTTCGAGGAGCGGATGAAGAAGGTGATCGACGAGATCGTCGAGCACAGCGATGAGCTCATCGTCTTCATCGACGAGGTGCACACCGTGGTCGGTGCCGGGGGTGCCGAGGGAGCGGTGGACGCTGGCAACATGCTCAAGCCACGCCTGGCTCGCGGTGAGCTGCACGTGGTGGGGGCCACGACGTTGGACGAGTACCGGCGCAACATCGAGAAGGACCCGGCGCTGGAGCGTCGCTTCCAGCCCGTGCACGTCGAACAGCCCAGCGTTGTCGACGCCGTCACGATCCTGTCCGGGTTGCGCGGCCGCTATGAGGAGCACCACGGCGTGCACTACACCGACGAGGCGCTCACCGCGGCGGTCGAGCTCTCTGCCCGGTACCTGCCCGACCGGCAGTTGCCGGACAAGGCGATCGACCTCATCGACCAGGCCGGCGCGCGGCTCCGGCTGCGGCGCAGCAACACGGGTGCCACCGCACTGCGGCAGAAGCTCGAACGGCTGACCCAGGAGAAGGACAAGTCGGTGGCCGAGGAGGACTACGAACGCGCGTCCGCGCTGCGGGACGAGATCTCCGCACTGGAACAGCAGATCGGCGCCCAACAGGTGGCGGTGGCCCAAGAGGTGACCGCCAACGACATTGCCGAGGTGCTGGCCCGCGCCACGGGCATCCCCGCGAGCCAACTGACCGCGGCCGACAAGCAGCGCCTGCAACGGCTGGAGTCCGAGCTGCACCAGCGGGTGATCGGCCAGGACGACGCCGTGCGCTCCATTGCCCGCGCCGTGCGGCGGAACCGCACCGGCATGGGTGATGCGGACCGGCCCGTCGGCAGCTTCCTGTTCCTCGGCCCCACCGGGGTCGGCAAGACGGAGCTGGCCAAGGCGCTGGCCACGTCGCTGTTCGGCGACGAGGAGAACATGATCCGCCTGGACATGAGCGAGTTCAGCGAACGGCACAACGTCAGCCGCCTGGTCGGATCGCCCCCCGGCTACATCGGCTACGACGAGGCCGGTCAACTCACGGAGGCCGTGCGCAGGCGTCCGTACACGGTGATCCTGCTCGACGAGGTCGAGAAGGCGCACCCTGACGTGTTTAACATTCTGCTGCAGGTGCTGGACGACGGACGCCTCACCGACGGACAGGGCCGCACGGTGGACTTCAAGAACACCGTGCTGATCATGACCAGCAACCTCGGCTCGGACATCATCGCCAGCCGCTCCGGCGGGATCGGGTTCGCGACGGACGCCCAGCAGCGGGAAGGCACCAAGGTCCGGGACCGGTTGATGGGCCGGCTACGGGACAGCTTCCGCCCGGAGTTCCTCAACCGGATCGACGAGATCGTGATCTTCGCGAAGCTGGAGTCTGAGCAGCTTCACCAGATCACCCAGCTGCTGCTGAACGGCAGCCGCAACCGACTGCATGCGTTGGGTATCGAGGTGGAGTTCAGCGCGGAGGCGGTGGACTGGATCTCCGAGCACGGCCACCAACCGGAGTTCGGCGCGCGGCCACTCCGGCGCACCATTCAGCGCGAGGTCGACGACCGGATCGCCGATCTGCTGCTGGACGAGGAGCTGACCGAGGGTGGTCGGGTGCGGGTGGACGTCGCCGACGGGGCGCTGGGCTTCGAGGTGGACGCGCTCGCACTGGCGGCATAACACCCCGGGCGATGCACGACGGCCGGTACCGGTAATCCGGTGCCGGCCGTTTCGGGCTCAGGTAGCCCGGGTGCCTCAGACGTCGCCGATCGGGTTGTAGTCATAGATTTCTATCGTCTTGTCGGCAAACGCCGGTCCGAGTTCGAGCCGGTCCTCGCCCAGTTCGGACACCACCGCGTCGACGTCCTCGCGCTCCTCCCCGAGGTTGTCCGCGATCTTCCAGGAGTCGCATCCCGCGCCGACGTCCAGCAACCGTTCGGTCTCCGTCAGTACCTGGGGCCACATCGCCTTTTGTGCTGGGGTCAAAGCCATGGAAACTCCTCGTGTCGCCGGTGGTTCCCAGCGTAGTTCTTCAGGGCGCAGCGCTCTTCCGTGGTCGGGAGAAATCCGAAGCCGACGTCCCCCAGCACCACCGCCCAGTCACCGGGGGCCACCGCATTGCCCGCCACCGGCAGGGCCCAGCAAGGCCCTGGTGA
>JALYVL010000350.1 GCA_030853285.1 Actinomycetota bacterium
GTGCGCTCGAGTTCTGCGCCACCGACGAGTGTGTGGAGGTGGCGCCGAACGTGGTCCGCGTGCGCAAGCTCGTGCTGGACGCCAACGACCGGGCCCGGACCCGTTCACGGGAGAAGCTGCGGGACAAGGCTGCGGGGTAGACAAGGCTACCGGCTAGACACTGCGGCGGGCTAGGCGCCTGCCCACCCTCAACTAAGGTGTGACTCCATTAGGGAGTCCGGACAGAGGAGTGGCGCAGGTGCACGGTCGGAACGGGTGGCGCCGCGGCTGGCGACGGCTCGGTGCGGTCGTACCCACTTCGCTGGTGCTGGTCGCGCTGGCGGTGGGCTCCGCGTGTACGGCCTCGCCGTCGCCGGTGGTGCAGAGCACCTCAACCACGGGTACGCCGCCGCCCAGCGCTGCTGCCACCAATTCGGTGGTGGTGGCCATCGACGACGTCGGCCCGGGGTTCAACCCCCACGAGCTGGCCGACCTGTCCCCGGTCAGCAACGCAGTGAGCGCTCTGGTGCTGCCCTCGGTCTTCCAGCCCGACTCCGCCGAGAACACCTGGCAGCTGGATCGCTCCATCGCGGTTTCGGCGACGCCGAGCGACACCCCGGCCAGTCGGTCGACAGCTAGTTCGTCGGCGCCCAATTCTTCGGCGTCCAATTCCTCTGTGCCCAATTCCTCTGGACCTTTCACGGTCACCTATGCGCTCCGCGCCGACGCCCAATGGTCCGACGGCGCGCCGATCGCGGCGGAAGACTTCCGCTACCTGTGGCAGCAGATGATCACCCAACCCGGCGTGGCCGACGGCGCGGGCTACTCGCTGATCAGCGACGTCGCCTCCTCATCGGGCGGCAAGACGGTCACCGTCTCGTTCACCCAGCCGTACCCGGCCTGGCGTGAGCTGTTTCGGAACCTGCTGCCCGCGCACCTGTTGAAGGACCTGCCCGGAGGGTTCACCGCCGCGCTGGACAACGCCCTGCCGGTCTCCGGTTCGCGCTTCATGGTGAAGACCATCGACCGTGATCGGGGCGAGGTGCTGTTGCAGCGCAACGACCGGTTCTGGGACAAGCCCACGGTGCTGGACTCGATCCTGCTGCGCCGCGACGGCACGGCGAATCAGCTGGCCGAGTCGTTGCGCAGCAAGGACGCACAGCTGGCCCAGGTGCACGCGAACGAGGCCACCCGCACTCAGCTGGCCGCCATCCCGGAGCTCCGTACGCTGACGGTGCCCCAACCGAGCACACTGCGGGTCGCGCTGGATGTGACACCGTCCGGCATCGCCGACACCAGAACCAGGCACGGGCTGCTCGGACTGCTCGACGCGGACGCGCTGAGCACCATCGGCGCAGGGCGCCCGGTAACCCGGGATCGTGCTGCCGCGCAGGTTCTGGTGCCGTCGCAGCCGGGCTACGTGCCCACTCGGCCGCCGGCGCCGTCCGCTGCGGCAGCCAAGGCCGACTTGGAGGCCGCTGGCTACTCCTCCCAGGCGGGCAAGTTTGTCAAAAACGGCGTCCCGCTCACAGTGGTGGTGGGGGCAGCGAAGGCGGACACCGCAGCCACCTCGGTCGCCCAGGCAGTCGCCGATCAGCTCACCGCGGCCGGGATCAACGCGACGGCCAGCATCGTCTCCTCGGCGGAGCTGTACGGCAGTGCGATGAGCACCGGAAAGATCGCCATGTTGGTGGGGCGCGCACCGGCCGGTGGCGACCCGGCGAGCCTGCTGGCGTCCTCGTTCGGATGCACCAAGCAACCAGGAACTCCCGTGGCCGCCACGCCGAGCGCCACCCCGACGACCTCCACGCCGAGCACATCGGCGGTGCGCCTGGGCAATGTATCCGGGATCTGCGACGTGGCGCTGCAGCCCCAGATCGACGCGGCCCTCACCGGCAACACAGACGCCGGCGCCGCCGTCGCCGCGCTGGAGCCCCGGTTGTGGGACCTGAATGCGGTGCTGCCGCTGTACCAGGACTCCACGCTGCTGGCCGTCCGCAAGCAGGTGTCGGGCGTTGATGATCCGAAGTCCCTGCTCGCCGGGCCGTTCGCCAATGCCGCGTCGTGGTCCAGGACCGACCGATGACCCGTAGGCGTCTGCTGTTGGTCCACGCGCACCCGGACGACGAGACCCTGACCACCGGCGGCACCATCGCGCATTACGCCGCCGCCGGCGCCGAGGTCACGGTGCTGACTTGCACCCTGGGTGAGCAGGGCGAGGTCATAGGCGAGCACTGGGCAGGGCTGGTAGCAGCGGAGGCCGACCAGCTCGGCGGCTACCGGGTGGGTGAGCTGAGCACCGCGCTGGCCGCGCTGGGCGTGCCGGGTGGAGCGCGCTTCCTCGGCGGAGCGGGCCGCTGGCGTGACTCCGGGATGGCAGGCACCGCCGCCGCCGAGCATCCGCGCAGCTTTGTGCGGGCCGGGGAGGCGGCGGTGCGGGCCATGGCCGAGGCGATCACCCAGCTGCGTCCGCACGTCGTCGTCACCTACGACCCGGCGGGCAGCTACGGGCACCCGGACCACGTCCAGGCACATCGCGTCACCACCGCAGCGGTGGAGCGCGCTGCAGCATTCTGG
>JALYVL010000351.1 GCA_030853285.1 Actinomycetota bacterium
GCCAGGGTGTGCGCCGCGGCGGCGTCCGGAGACTACGGACAGCGCGAGGTGACCATCCGGGTGAACAGCATCGGTACGCAGTGGCACGACGACGATCTCGCGGCGGCCGCCAAGGCCGGCCCGGCTGCCGTGGTCGTACCCAAGATCAACTCCGCCTCCGACGTGCAGGCCATCGAGCGGGCGCTGGAGCAGGGTGGTGCTCCCGAGCACACCAAGATCTGGGCGATGCTGGAGACGCCGATCGCCATGCTGCACGCGGAGCAGATCTGCGGTGCCTCGGAGCGGTTGACGGTGCTGGTGATGGGTACCAACGACCTGGCCAAGGAGCTGCACGCCGAGCACGTGCCCGGCCGGGCCCCGCTGCTCGGCGGCCTGTCGCTGGCCCTGCTGGCGGCGCGGGCCACGGACAAGGAGATCCTGGACGGGGTCTACAACGACGTGTCCGACCTCGACGGGTTCACCGCGGAGTGCTTGCAGGGGCGGCAGTTCGGCTTCGATGGCAAGACGCTGATCCACCCCAAGCAGGTCGAGCCGTGCAACACCGCCTTCGCGCCGACCGAGGATGAGATCGCGTCGGCGCGGCGGATCATCGAGGCGTTCGAGGAAGCGCAGCGCAAGGGTCGCGGGGTGGTCACCGTAGACGGCCGGATGATCGAGAACCTGCACGTGGACAACGCGCAACGGGTGCTTGCGGTGGCGGCGGCGATCGACGCGCTCGGCCAGTAGCCGATCGGGCAGCTTTGTGTGGTCTGACACCACGTACGCTGCCCGATCAGGGTGCGCGCTTGGGCGGCGGGGCCGCTTTGTAGACAGAGACGGTGGGGTCGTCGGCGATCCAGTAGCGCCACGGGAAGCGCTCGACGTCGGCGCCCTCGCCGCCGACACCGACGCGCGGACCGGCCCGGATCCTGTGCACTGAACCCGGTCCGCTCAGCGTCGCCCGGCCGCCTGGTCGGCAGACCGGTAGGTGGTTGTCGCGCAAACCGAGCGCCAGCGCTACCGTCAGCCGCGCCGGACCCCGGGCCAGATCCACCTCGCGGCGGCAGACCCCGGCCGCGTTGCGCCGCGCCATCGCGATGTCCGCACCCTCGATCACCTCACCGGCGCGGATCAGCACCCCCTGAGCCACCCCTTCCGGTGCGCACACCAGATTGACGCAGTGGTGCAACCCCATGTGCCAGTACACATACATCCGTCCGGGCGGGCCGTACATGGCCTGGTTGCGCTTGTTCGGCCCCCGGTAGGCGTGCGAACCGGGGTCGGCCTCACCCATGTAGGCCTCGACCTCGGTGATCCGAAGCGCCACCCCGTCGTGGCGCAACTCGCACCCCAGCAGCTCGGGAGCCACCTCCACCGCAGTTCGGGCGAACCACCGCTCGGGAAGCACTCCACTCACCGGCGGTCGGCCCACTCGCGGTGCTCCGCAGCCGTCGAACGCACCCCGGTCAGCTGCTCGGCCACCCGGACCCCCGCGGTACCGCCGTGGGCGTCGCGCGACGCGATCGAGCCAGCGACAGTGAGCACCTCGCGCACCGCCGGCGTCAGGTGCTCATCCACGCCGGCCAGCTCGGCGTCGCTGAGGTCCTCCAGCCCCACGCCCCTGGCCTCGGCCGCCCGCACACACCCACCGGCCGCCTCGTGCGCCACCCGGAACGGGATTCCTTGCCGCACCAGCCATTCCGCCACGTCCGTCGCCAGGGTGAAACCGGCAGGGGCGAGCTCCGCCAGCCGATCGGTATGAAACTCCAAAGTGGACACCAGTCCCGCGACGGCGGGCAGCAGCAGCTCCAACTGGGCCACCGAGTCGAACAGCGGCTCCTTGTCCTCCTGCAGGTCGCGGTTGTAGGCCAACGGCTGCGCCTTGAGGGTGGCCAGCAGCCCGGTGAGGTTGCCGATCAGCCGGCCGGACTTGCCCCGGGTCAGCTCGGCCACGTCGGGGTTCTTCTTCTGCGGCATGATCGAGGACCCCGTGGACCAGGCGTCGGCCAGCGTCACGTAGCTGAACTCCGCCGTGCTCCAGAGGATGACTTCCTCGGCCAGGCGGGACAGGTCCACCCCGATCATGGCCAACACGAAGGCGGCCTCGGCGGCGAAGTCCCGCGAGGACGTGGCGTCGATGGAGTTCTCCGCCGCGGCGTCGAACCCGAGCTCAGCGGCCACCGCATCGGGGTCCAGGCCCAGCGAGGACCCGGCCAGCGCCCCGGAACCGTAGGGCGACACGGCTGCCCTGACGTCGAAGTCTCGCAGCCGGGCGACGTCGCGCAGCAGCGAGTGGGTGTGCGCAAGCAGGTGGTGGGCCAGGAGGACGGGCTGGGCATGCTGCAGGTGAGTGCGTCCGGGCATCGCTGCGTCCGGGTGTGCGGCGGCCTGGCCGGCGAGCGCATCGACCACGTCGAGTACGCCGCTGGCCACCCCCCGCACCGCGTCGCGCAGCCACATCCGGAACAGGGTGGCCACCTGGTCGTTGCGCGAACGCCCCGCCCGCAGTCGCCCGCCCACCTCGGAGCCGACGCGGTCGATGAGGCCGCGCTCCAGGGCGCTGTGCACGTC
>JALYVL010000352.1 GCA_030853285.1 Actinomycetota bacterium
CTTCAAGTCTGTGGACGACGTGTTGACGGGCAAAGCCGCGCCTACTGTCACCGACGCTGTGGCCGCTGGCGCTCCCGCAGCCGAGCCGGGCGTGTTCGTCGCGCCCAGCAAGCCGAGCAAGGCCGGCGTCGGTGGCATGGGCGGTGACGGCTTCCTGAACGGCGCCCTGTTCGGCGCGGTGGTGGCCCTGGTCGGGGTACTCGTGGGCGGGCTGCTCGGCCGACGGCGCTGATGCCGGCGGTCGTCATCACCGGCGCAGCGGGCAAGACAGGTCTGGCGGTCACGCGGAGGTGCGCGGCGCGCGGGCTGGCCGTCACTGCGCTGGTGCGGCGGGAGGCCCAACGGTCTGTTGCGCTGGAAGCAGGTGCGGCACGGGTGGTGGTGGCCGAGCTCGGTGATCCCGAGCAGGTCCGGGCCGCGGTGGACGGGCACGACGCCATGTACCACGTGGCACCGAACATGCACCCGGACGAGGTCGGGCTGACCTCCATCGCCGTTACCGCGGCGCAGCAGCAGGGGGTGGGCCGTTTCGTGCTGCACAGCGTGCTCGCTCCCTACCTTCCGGCGATGCCGCACCACCTCCGCAAGGCGGAGAGCGAGCTGGTGCTGCGGGGCAGCGAGCTGGCCTGGACGATTCTGCAGCCGGCCAGCTACACGCAGAACGTCCAGCTCAACGCGGTTCGGCGCACCGGGGTGCTCACCGTCCCCTACCGAACGTCGGCCCAGTTCACCCCGGTGGACCTGGACGACGTCGCCGAGGTTGCGGCAGTGGTGCTCGCTGAACCGGGCCACCACTACGCCAGCTACGAGCTGTGTGGCCGCGAGGTGCTCGATACCAACGGCATGGCCGTCGGTCTCACCGCTGTGCTCGGTATGGGCGTGGAGGCCGCCGAACAGTCCCGTGAGGAGTGGTCGGCGTCCGCGCCGGACCTGAGTACACAGGCGAGGGACGACCTCTTGGTGATGTTCGGCTACTACGACCGGCACGGGCTCGTCGGTAACCCTCGGGCGCTGACCGGACTGCTCGGCCGACCACCAACTACCTTCGTCGCAGCGCTGGCCCGCACCATGGGTCGCATCATGCGAGCTCCTTGCGTGCCGTGAGTGCGGCCGCTCCCGGGCTGCCCGAAGCTGCGCTGCTCTATGCTTTATTGATAACGCATAGGAGTTGTCATGGCCCAGCCGCGCACGAGTAGCCCGCACAGGGACTCATCTACGCCTGAAACCGCACGCATAGGACTGCTCATCGCCCGCCGCCGTGTCGCGCTTCGCTTGACCCAGCAGATGCTTGCCGATCTCGCGGGTGTCTCGCGCTCGAGCGTGCAGGCCCTTGAGTACGGCACCGGCTCGGTCAAGCTGGCCTCGGTCGTCGAGATCGCGGACGTGCTTGGTATACGCCTGCAGCCGATCACCACCACCGACGCATGACCACGCCGGAGCCTGCTGATCTACGCCACGTCGCCACCGCGGACGTCTACCTCGGGGACACTGCGGTGGCCACTCTCACGCGCGCCGCCGGCGACGACATCGTCTTCCGCTACGCCCTCGCCTGGCCCCGGTCAGGAGCCCCTGTCCGGGCATCGTCCGTGTCGTGGTCACTGCCTGCGGACGCCCCCACCCCAGTGGTGACCGCGGGTGGCGCCGTCCCACCCTTCTTCGCCGGGTTGCTGCCCGAGGGGGTGCGCCTGGGGGCGGTCGTCTCGTCCACAAAGACGTCCGTCGACGACCATCTGACGCTGCTGCTGGCCCTCGGTGCCGACACGGTCGGTGACGTCCGGATCGTGCCCTCCGGCGTCGTCCCGCCCGATGTCTCGCCGATGTTCTCCCCCGAGCGCGACACCGATTTCCGGCGTGTGTTCGCGCGTCTGAGCGGATCGGTCGACACCGATCCGGTCGCGCTGGCCGGGGTCCAGCCGAAGGTGAGCGCCGCCATGTGGTCGGTTCCGACACGCACGGCCGCAGGCCCGGCAATCCTCAAGCTCACCCCACCAACCGGATTTCCCCGACTGGCGGAGAACGAGCATTTCTTCATGCGGATGGCGGCTTCATGCGAGCTCCGCGTACCGCAGACCCGGTTGCTCCACGACCCCGACGGCCGCAGCGCGCTGCTGATCCCGCGTTTCGACCGCGCCGGTCACACCCGCATCGCCCAGGAGGATGCCTGCCAGGTTGCCGGCGTCTACCCCGCCTCGAGATACCGGATGAAGACCGAAATGGCGATTTCCACCCTCGCCGCCGCCTGCGCCAAAGGTGGGGGGTCTTACGCCGCCGCGGTGCTCGAGCTGCTGCGCACCGTCGTCTTTTCCTGGCTGATCGGCAACGGCGACCTGCACGGGAAGAACCTGTCGATCTACGCCCCAGGTGGCGTGTGGCAGCCCACCCCGGCCTATGACTTGCTGAGTACGCAGCCCTACACCGGCTGGCGCGATCCGATGGCGATGAGCCTGTACGGCCGCGGGAATCGGCTCAGCCGCGCGCATTTCGTGGAGGCCGGCGGGCGGCTCGGGCTGCGGGAACGGGCACTGACCCGGATGATCGACGCCCTCG
>JALYVL010000353.1 GCA_030853285.1 Actinomycetota bacterium
GCGCTGCGCCGCCCCGGGGGGCAGGGGCGGGCGCTGGGCTACGCGGTGGGCTATCAGCTGCCTTGGTGGCCGGAGCGGCGCCTGCCCGCCGAAGACGGCGCCGAGGTGGAGCGCGTGCTGCGCCGCTGGTCGGGGCCCGACTGGCCGCGCTCGGCGGAGTTCGCCGAGGTGGCGGCGCGAAACCGGGCGGCCATGCAGGTGCCCGGGGTGGTGCACTCCGCGATGGAGTACTACCGCTGGGCCATGCGCAGTCAGCTCCGCAACGACGGCCACCGCTTCCGCGTGGAGGTGGACAAGCCGGTGCGCGTCCCTGTGCTGCAGCTGCACGGCGCGCTCGACTCGTGTCTGCTCGCCTCCACCGCTGCCGCCTCGGGCATCTGGGCACCGCAACGTCAGTTCCACGTGCTGCCCGAGATCGGCCACTTCGTGCACCAGGAGGCACCGGCCGCCACCACGCGGTACCTCACCGAGTTCCTGACCCAGCTCTAGGCGGTGCACACCCCGGCGCCAACCGGCTGGCTCAGCCCGGGTGCCGCGGCAACCTCCTCGCTCACCTCTTTCGCGGTGAGCGCGAATCCGGTGTCGGTGCTGTCCACCGCGGCGCCGAACACCACACCCAGCACGAAGCCGTCCGGGTCCACCAGCGGGCCGCCGGAGTTGCCGCTGCGGACCTGCGCACGGATCGTGTAGACGTCACGGACGACGGTCTGGTCGTTGTAGATGTTCGGCCCGCGCAACGAGATCTCCGAGCGCAGCCGCGCCGGGGTCGCCGTGTACGGGCCGTCCAAGGGATAGCCGAGCACGATTGCCGAGGAGCCGGTGGTGGCCGGCTTCGCCGCGAACGGCAGCACCGGGGCGCTCAGCTTCGGGACGTCAAGCACGGCGAGATCGCTTTGCGGGTCGTAGAGCACCACCGTGGCTGCGAGCTGACCCTTCGGCGTCTCCACCGCCACCTTGTTCGAGCCCGCAACCACGTGGGCATTGGTCAGCACCCGCTCCGACGCGATGACGAAGCCGGAGCCCTCCAGCCCGCGAGAACACGACGGCGCCGCCGCGCGGACCTTGAGCACACTTGCCCGGCTGCGCCCGGCAACGTCACTCGCCTGGATCGCCGTGTCCGGGGCCTCGACGTCGGTGATCGGGGTACGCCCGAACGGCCCGAGCACATTGGGCAGGCCCGAGGTGTCCAGCAGCGCCCCGAACTCCGAGGGCAGACGCTGCGCGCGGTCGGGCAGAATCGTATTGACCTCGCCGAGAACCGCGGAGCCACGCACCGCCCCGGCCAGCGTGGCATCTCCCGAGGACGCCAGCGGGACCGCGAGGAGCCAGGCCGCGATGAGGACCGCAAGCGCCTGCACCACGGCGCCGAGCACGCTGTCCACCACTCGGATTGCCGCGACGTGCATGGTGCCGCGGATTGCCCGCCCGATCAGCACCCCGCAGGTCTCCCCGACGGCGATGAGCAGCACCACCGTCCCCACCCCGACCGCGATCCGCGGGCCGGCCCCGTCCACCAGCCCGACGAAATTGGGCGCCAGGCGAACCCCCACCACCGCGCCGAGCAGGACGCCGGTGAAGGCAAGCAGCGCCACCGCTACCCCCTGACGCCACCCCGACGCCGCCGCCAGCAGCGCCAGCACGACGACCAGCAGATCCACCCAGTTCATTCCACGACCTCGGGCTCGGGCTCGGTACCCGTCGCGGCCAGCACCGCGTCGAGGTCGCGCACGTCGTTGGCGTCCCAGGGACGCTCCCACCCCGCCATGGCCATCAACGTCGACAGCAGACCACCGGTGAACCCCCAGATGAGCATTCCGTCGACGATGAAGGCGGGGCCCGCGTATCCGGAGGAGTGCAGCACCCGGAAGCGGTTGCTCGGCTCCAACAGCTGCCGCAGCGGCACCCTGGCCACCCGGGCCGACTCCGCCGGGTCAACGGCGTGGACCGGGCTGGGACGGGCCCAGTGCGCGAGCACAGGGGTGACACGAAAACCCGACGGCGGGATGTTCAGCTCCGGCAGCAGGGCCAGCGGGAGCACCCCGGCGGGGTCGAGGCCCGTCTCCTCCTGCGCCTCCCGCAGCGCAGCCGCGACCGGTCCGTCATCGCCGGGGTCCAGCGCACCACCGGGAAAGGCGACCTGCCCGCTGTGGGTGCGCATGGTGCTGGCCCGCTCGAGCAGCAACACGTCGGCCTCGTGCACCTCGGTCCCGGCGAAGAGCATCAACACCGCCGCAGCGCGAGCGTCGCTGGGCGCGGCTGGTACCCGCGTGAGGTCGCCCATGGACACCGACTGCAACGACTCGACCAAACCGAGCAGCAGATCCGGAACCTGCACCCCGGGGCCGGGCAGCACCATGGTCATACCCGTACTCCCAACCACTGCTGCACGGCCGCCGCGATCGCCGCAGGATCGGGGAAGGCGACGGGAAGCACCTGCGCCACAGTTCCATCCGCCCGCAGCAGCACGGTCGCGGGGTAGGCGGCCGGTGCGCCGGCCGTCGCCGCCACCCGCTGCTGGGCGTCCTGCAC
>JALYVL010000354.1 GCA_030853285.1 Actinomycetota bacterium
GGCCTCCGATGATCACCTGAGTCGACTCCGCGTCGGGCTCGGGCGAGAACGACGCCACGGGCGCTGACTCGGGCCGGGCGAACTCCTGCGTCGTCGCGCCCGCAGATTCAGCCTCCTCGGGGGGCGGGACCGGAGCCACCGCCTCACCGGCGACATCGGTACTCGCATCCGCTGCGGCCACCGGCCCCTCGGCTGCATCTGCTTGCGGGGCGCGCCGACGGCGGATGGTGTCCGTTACCAGCACGACCGCGGCGAGCCCGCAGGCACCGATGCAACCCCATGCCCACGCGGTGTTCTCCGTCAGGAAGGAGACCACCAGGAACACCAAGCCGACAACGACGGCCCCGAGCGCGAGAATCAGCACGTCAGGTCAGTGCTCAGTTGCCCTGCTCGGCGCGCTGGCCGGCAGGTACGTCCGCGCCGCCACGGACGGTGTCCGCCGGCGCAGCGCCGCCACGCTGCCCCAGCTCGTGCAGCTGCGACTCGAGGTAGGACTTCAGCCTGCTGCGGTACTCACGCTCGAAGGTGCTGAGCTCGTCGATGTGCTTTTCCAAGCCGGTCCGCTTCTCGGTGATCGTGCTGATCATCTCGGTGTGCTTGCGCTCGGACTCGGCCTGCAGGGCATCTGCCCGCTCCTTGGCCTGGCGCTGCATTGTTTCCGAGCGGGTCTTCGCGTCACTGAGCATGGCTTCGGACTTGGTCCGCGCCTCGGTGACCATCTGCTCGGATTTCGACTTCGCCTCCGCGAGCATCTGCTCCGACTTCGACTTCGCGTCGCTGAGCATCTGCTCCGAGCGGGTCTTCGCGTCGCTGAGCGTGGCCTCGGACTCGGAGCGGGCACCACCGACGAGCTGCTCGGACTCGGCCTTGGCTTCGCCGGTGAGGCGGTCGGCCATCTCCTGGGCCAGGCCGAGGATCTTGGCTGCCCGCATGTGGTGATCGGCCGGGTCCCCACCAGCCGAGCCGGCAGACTGGACGGCTGGAGCCGAGGGGGTCGGTGCTGCGGGAGCCGGTGCTGCGGCGGCCGGCGTGGGCGTGGCCGCCTGCTGCTGCGCGGACTGGCCGAACGCGGGCTGCGACGTTGCCCCGGCCGTCGGGAGTACCGGTGCAGCCGCAGCGGCCGACGGCTCTGGCTTCGTTGGTTGGGGATCCTTGCCAGCTGCCGATGGCTCGTTCTTCGTCACGTTCACACTGCTCGCGCCTGCGGCGGAACCGCCCACCTTCACCTGCTGGTCGAGCTCCTCCAGGCGGTGTTTGAGGTCGTTGTTCTCCTCGACCAGACGGGCGAGCTCCTGCTCGACCATGTCAAGGAAGGCATCGACCTCGTCCTCGTTGTACCCACGCTTGCCAATGGGCGGCTTGCTGAACGCAACATTGTGCACATCAGCGGGGGTCAGCGGCATCGGACGATCACCTCAGGCATTCCTCGACAGTCCAGTTCAGTGGGGGTACAGCTTGGCTTGCACGTGCTGGCACATACGTCTGCTCACCGCGGTACGGCGGCGCCGACGTTCACCATCAGTATGAACACTACAAACAACAGAACCATAATCGACACATCCAACCGCGCCCCTCCGATGGGGATCGTCGGGATGATTCTGCGGAGCAGGCGCACCGGGGGGTCCGTCGCGCTGAGCATCGTCTCCAGCACGATGGCCATCACCCCTCGCGGGTGCCAGTCCCTGGCCAGGCTGCGCACCACCTCGATGACGATCCGCGCGATCAGCAACAACCAGAAGACGAACAGCACGTAGTAGAGGACGGTGAGAACGGCGGACACCCCACCACTGTGCCTGAACTCGCCGTCGGCGCACCACAGTGGGGTGGCAGCGCAGCGCTCAGCTCAGGAGTGGTTGTAGAACCCGTTCTCCACGATGTGCCGTTTGACCTCGGCCGAGACGTCTACGTTGGAGGGCGAGAGCAGGAACACCTTGTTCGTCACCTTGTCGATGGAACCGCGCATGGCGAACGCCAGCCCGGCAGCGAAGTCGACGAGGCGCTTGGCGTCGGAGTCGCTCATCTCGGTGAGGTTCATGATCACCGGAGTGCCCTCGCGGTAGCGCTCCCCGATGGTGCGGGCCTCGTTGTACGTGCTCGGGTGCAGCGTGGTGATCTTGGCCAGCGGGTGGCCCTCCTCGGCGAAGGCCTCACCGCGCCGCGGTGGCGCCGGACGCTCTTCCATCGCCAGCGCGCCGCGGGTGGACGGCTGCGCCGACGGGGCGGGGCCGCGCCTACCCGCGAGCGGCTCCAAGCGGGCACGGTTGCGGGGACCGTCCAGTACCGGCTCGTAAGCGGCCGACTCGTACCCCGCCGACTCGTAGCCAGCCGTGTCCCGTACGGCAGGACGACCACGCACCGACGCTCCGGCGAAAGCAGACTCACGGCCGCGCGAGGCCTCGGACGCGCCGGCGTGGTCGTCGGGGTAATCCTCGGCGTAGCCGTCGTAGTCGTCGGTGGGCACCATGCCGAAGTACGCCTTGAACTTGTGCAGGGAGCTCATGAAAACGACCTTCCGGGAGGGGTGGCGG
>JALYVL010000017.1 GCA_030853285.1 Actinomycetota bacterium
CGCCCATCACTGGCCGGTGTGCGCCGCACGCCATGATCAACGGTACGACCCACCCGATGAGGGTCCAGCCGAGGAAGAAGTTGAGCAATCCGATGGCCGCGGAGTTGGACTTGCCGCGCGTCGCCGCCACCGCCCACGGCAGGAAGTAGCCAGCAGTAACTACGGTGAAGATCCACGCGATGACCACCTCAGCGGAATTGACACGCTGATCGGTCGCCGGCATCCCAGCGCCGACAGGCATGACGCCGTACCCCGGCGTCGCGTAGGGCACCGGATTCTGCGAGGGATGCGCGCCCCACTGTGGTCCAGGAATACCTTGCGTCATGGACGGTCCCCGATTCTCGCCGCGCGGCACCCTGCCGCTGCCTTCGCGGTGACAGCTGCTCCGCTGCGGCTGAAGGTAGCACCCGAGTTCAGCGTGGAACAGTGCCCATCGCCGTACGGAGTCGACCCACACTGCTGGCCACACCCCACTGCTCTGACAGTGCATCGAGTCGGTCAGGATGCAGCGGCTGCGCCGCGAGGGTGTCCTCCTTGGAGAGGATCACCTCCGCATCGCACACCACCTGCACCACCGGCAGTGCGGCGTCCAAATAGGCAGAAGCGTCGGATAGCTTGATGCGCAGGGTGTTTCCCATACCGGAGCCGGGGTCGATCACTGCTTCCCGCACCGCCCGCAACGAGCCGTGCTGCAGCAGCAGGCGGGAGGCGGTCTTCTCCCCGACGCCGGCGACGCCTGGTAGACCGTCCGATGGATCGCCGCGGAGGACGGCCATCTCCGCGTAGGCGGCGCCAGCCCGGTCGGGTGGCACCCCGTAACGGTCCGCGACCTCGCCCGGGCCGAAGATCTCGGCCTTGGCCAACCCGCGACCCACGTAGAGCACTCGTACGGGGACCGGCTCGTCAGCCACCACTTGCAAGAGGTCGCGGTCGCCGCTGACCACCACCACCGGGTCACGACGCTCTCGGGCCGCCAAGGTGCCCAGCACATCGTCGGCTTCCAGGCCCTCGGCGCCTGCGGTCGCGATGCCGGCGGCATCCAGCAGTGCCATGATCACCGGCACCTGATGCGCCAACTGGTCGGGAGCGTCCTCGCCACCCGCAGGCGCCACCCGGTGCGCTTTGTAGGAAGGGACGGCGGCGACGCGGAAGTCCGGACGCCAGTTCAGGTCGAGGCACACCACCAATCGGTGCGGTTGCATGCGGGTGATCAGCGACGCCACCATGTCAGTGAAACCCCGCACCGCGTTGACGGGCCTGCCGTCCGGGCCGGTAAGGGACTCGGGAACCCCGTGAAATGCGCGGAACCACAAACTCGCGCCGTCGAGCAGCATCAGTGGCGGGGTCATGAGTCCGATCCTGCCAGGCCTCGGGGGATAGCGTGCAGCAGTGACTTCATCGCGCCTGGAATCGTCCGTGTACGGCAATCGGCTCCGTCGAGCGGCGGAGGTGGCCGGCGCCGCGGGGCTCGACGGGTTGTTGATCACCCCCGGCCCCGACCTGCAGTACCTGCTCGGTTCCCGCGCCAACTCCTTCGAGCGGCTCACCTGCCTCGTGGTGCCCTCGATCGGTACGCCGGCCGTCGTCCTACCTCGGCTGGAACTCGCCGGGCTCAGGCCCTCCGCCGCGAGCGAGCTGGGACTGACCGTGCACGACTGGGTAGACGGTGTCGACCCCTACGCGTTGGTCGCATCGCTGCTGCCAACGCCTGCACGCACGGGGATCAGCGACGTGATGCCCGCGCTGCACGCCCTACCCCTCGCGGCGGCGTGCGGGGCGCCGCAAGTGCTGGCCACCGTGGTGCTGCGCGAGCTGAGGATGCGCAAGGACCTGGCGGAGCTGGAGGCCTTGCGGCGGGCGGGTGCCGCGATCGACCGGGTGCACGCCCGGATGGGGGAGTGGCTGCGGCCGGGAAGAACCGAGGCGCAGGTCGGCGTGGACATCCGGGTAGCCATCGTTGCGGAAGGACACACCGCGGCTGAGTTCGTCATCGTCGGTTCCGGTCCGCACGGTGCCGACCCGCACCACGAGGTGTCCGAGCGGGTGATCGAGTCCGGTGACGTCGTCGTGGTGGACATCGGCGGACCCGTGGAACCCGGCTACTTCTCGGACTCCACCCGTACCTACTGTCTGGGCGAGCCGGCGGCCGACGTTGCCGCGCAGTACGCGGTGCTGCAGCGGGCGCAGCAAGCAGGCGTCGAGGCGGTGCGCCCCGGGGCGACCGCAGAGCAGGTAGATGCCGCCTGCCGCGACGTCTTGGCCGCGGAGGGCCTGGCGGAGGCGTTCGTGCACCGCACCGGACACGGCATCGGCTTGTCGGTGCACGAGGAGCCCTACATCGTGGGCGGCAACGACATCGAACTGCTCGAGGGAATGGCGTTCAGCGTCGAGCCGGGCATCTACTTCCCCGGCCACTGGGGCGCACGGATCGAAGACATCGTCCTGGTCACCGCGGACGGCTGCGAGCCGGTGAACCGCCGACCGCACCAGCTGACCCAGCTCCCCGGCTAACGCATACTCCGCGGCTAACGCAGCGAGGCCGAGCTGAGTACCCGGTCGACGGCGATCTCGATGACCACCCGCTGCGGATTGGGCCGCGGCGGCTTGTACCGCACGGTGTAACGCGCTTCGCCCTCGGCGACGGCTCTCGCGTCGGTCGCTACTCGCGCCACCCCCTCCACGGTGAGCCACCGTGCGTGGTCGACCTGGCACAGCGCGACCCGACCGCCGCGAGCAGCGTTGCGCGCCTTGAGGGACAGGTCGCGGGTGATCACCCTGGCGATGCCGTGCTCGACATCCCAGGTGAACCCCACCGGTACGACGTGCGGGCTGCCGTCGGCTCGCAGGGTGGTCAACGTCGCGAGATGCCGCTCGGCCAGAAAGGCCGACGCGGCGGGGGAGAGGACTACAGGCACGAGGTGACGGTAACGGGCGTTCGGCTGCGACACTGCAGCCATGAGTGCAGTGGTGGTCCTCGGTGGGCGCAGCGAGATCGGTCTGGCAGTGGCCACCAGGCTGGCCGCGGACGGTGCGCGCACCTTCGTCCTGGCCGCCCGGCGCTCCGGCGAGCTCCTCGAACAGCGGCAAGGTCTGCTCGATGCCGGTGCCACAGCAGTGGACTGCGTGGAGTTCGACGCGGACGACGTCGACAGTCACAGCGCCCTGATCGAGCGGCTCAGCAGTACATACGAGATGGATACCGTCGTGGTGTGCTTCGGGCTGCTCGGCGACCAAGGACGCGCCGAGATCGACGCGGGTCACGCGTTGGCCGTGATCCACACCGACTACGTAGCTCAGGTCAGCGTGCTGACCCACCTCGCGCGGATCCTGCGGGCGCGGGGCAGTGGTCGGCTGGTGGTGTTCTCCTCGGTCGCGGGTGCCCGGGTGCGGCGGGCGAACTACGTGTACGGCTCGGCGAAGGCCGGCCTCGACGGGTTCGCGTGCGGCCTGGCCGACGCGCTACACGGCTCGGGGGTCCACCTGTTGCTGGTGCGGTCGGGGTTCGTGATCGGACGGATGACCGCGGGGATGGCGCCAGCACCGTTCTCCACCACCCCGGATCAGGTCGCCGACGCCGTGGTCGCCGGGCTGCGTCGCCGCACCGCAGTGGTGTGGGTGCCGAGCGTGCTGCGGCCGGTGTTCGCGGTGCTGTGTTTCCTGCCGCGCTCCGTGTGGCGACGGATGCCTCGCTAGCGCTCGGCCTGTGCGTGATTTGGGCCCGCGGGGCACTGCAAATCACGCACAAGCTATCGCGCCTCGCTGACCGAGGACATGTGAAAATCGGGAATCCGCATCGGGGCCACGGCGGTGCGGCTGAACCAGTCCTTCCACTCGCGGGGCAAGGTGCGCTCGGTGGCGCCGACCTCGCTGACCCGGCGCAGCAGATCCAGCGGACTCTCGTTGAAGCGGAAGTTGTTCACCTCGGCGGTGACCTGACCGTCTTCCACCAGGTACACCCCGTCCCGGGTCAGCCCCGTGACCAACAGCGTCGCCGGGTCCACCTCCCGGATGTACCAGAGGCAGGTCAGCAGCAGCCCGCGCTCGGTGGTGGCCACCATGTCCGCGATCGAGGCATCGGATCCCCCGGTGAGCAACAGATTGTCGCCCGGCACGGCCACCGGTGTGCCGAACTCCGCCGCGCTCGCGCGTGGGTAGGCCAGGGCGTTGACCGTTCCTGCGCGGACCCACTCCACTCGCCCGGCGTCCATCCCGTTGTCGAACACCGACACAGTGTCATCGGAATGGGCCGTCGCCACGAAGGGGGCGTACTCCAGTCCGGCCGCTGTGGGGTCGCACACCAGGGTCAGCGGCAGCTGGGTCAGGCGCTCGCCGAGGCGGGTACCACCGGCGCGGGACAACGCGGTATGCCCTTCCTGCGCGCCACGGCCTTCCATGCTCCAGGCGAGGTAGATCATCAAGTCAGCGACGGCCGAGGGCGGCAGCAGCGTCTCGTAGCGCCCGGCCGGGAGCTCGACCCGCCGCTGACCCCAGCTCAACCGGGTGGACAGCTCGGCCAACAGCGCTGGAAGCTCCACGTCGGTGAAGTCCGCAGTGGATCGTCCACCCCAGGCACTGCACCCATCCCGCTTGGCGTTCACCTCGACGGTGCCGGTGGGCTGCGTGAACCGACGGCGCAGCCCGGTGGAGGAGCCCAGCCACGTGGTCTGTAGCTGGTGCTCGGCGAACCCGTACAGCATGTCGCCACCGCGGAATCCCACCGCCAGTTCACCTGCCAGACGGTCGAACACCCCGATGTCGGTGGCCGCCGCCGGTGCGCCCCAGTCCGACGGTTCGCCCGAGCCGTCGATGAGCGGTGCGGCATCGCGCGCCGGCCCCGCAGCCCGCGCGGCGTCCTCACTGGCCCGTAGCACTTCCGAGATGTCAGCACCGTCCACGCTGGAGGAGCTGACCGATCCCACCGAGCGGTCGAGAACGGACATCACCGACCACTGCCGTGCAGTGCTCACTCCGTTGGTGGTCATGCTGGAGTTCGCCCAGCGCAGCGTGGCTTCGCTGGTGTCGGTGACCAGTACGACGCATCCATCGGCCGCAGACTGCGCCAGCACGCGCTCGATGAGTTCTGCAGCGGGGATCATGCGCTCTGCCCTTCGGCCTCGGTGTTGAGCACGGTGATGCCGCGAAACAGCGCCGATGGACAGCCATGACTCACCGCAGCCACCTGCCCGGGTTGGGCCTTCCCGCAGTTGAACGCACCGCCCAGGCGCCACGTCGAGGCACCACCGACCGCTTCCATCGCCCCCCAGAAGTCGGTGGTGGTGGCCTGATACGCGACATCGCGCAGCTGGCCGTCGAGCTTGCCGCCGCGAATGTGGTAGAAACGCTGCCCGGTGAACTGAAAGTTATACCGCTGCATGTCGATCGACCACGACTTGTCGCCAACCACGTAGATGCCGTCCTCGACGTCACCGATGAGGTCGGCGGTGCTGCGGTCCACAACCGGGTCGGGCTGCAGCGAAACATTGGCCATCCGCTGGATCGGCACGTGGTGGGCGGAATCGGCGTAGGAACAGCCGTTGGAGCGCTCCAGGCCCATCCGCGGCGCGAACACGCGGTCGAGCTGGTAGCCGACCAGTACGCCATCGCGTACCAGGTCCCAGCGCTGGGCGGCCACTCCTTCGTCGTCATATCCCACCGAGGAAAGACCATGGGGCACAGTGCGATCGGCTACCACGTTCATGATGCCCGTGCCGTAGCGCAGCGTGCCGAGCCGATCGGGAGTGGCGAACGACGTGCCCGCGTACGCGGCTTCGTAGCCGATGGCACGGTCGTACTCCGTGGCGTGGCCGATGGACTCGTGGATGGTCAGCCACAGGTTGGACGGGTCGATCACCAGGTCCGTCGGACCGGTCACCACCGAGGGAGCCTTGACCTTCTCCGCCAAGAGCGCGGGCAACTCTGCGAGCTCGCCGGACCAGTCCCAGGTGCCGTCGTGCAGGTACTCCCAGCCGCGCCCCACCGGCGGCGCGAGGCTCGTCATCGTCTCGAACCTCCCGGCCGACTTGTCGACGGTCGTGGCCTCGATGTCGGGCTGCAGGCGCACCCGTTGCTGGGTGATCGCTGATCCCGCAAGGTCGGCGTAGAACGTCTGCTCCTTCACCTGCAGGCACGATGCCGAGACGTGGTCCACCCCGTCGGCGGCGAGCAGTCGCTGGGAGTACTCACCGAGCAGCGCGACCTTGTCCGCGGTCGGCACCGTGAAGGGGTCGAGCTCATAGTCCGACACCCACGTCGCGTCGGCGTACACCGGCTCGGCGGCCAGTGCCACCGGCTCACCGTTCAGCGAGCGCAACGCCCACGCCACCTGCACCGCCTGCTCGGCAGTCCTTGCGGCAGTGTCGACGCTGAGCTCCGCGTGGGCGGCGAACCCCCAGGTCCCCTCGACCACCACGCGCACGGCAATGCCGATGGTGGCGGCGTCGTTGGCCGACTGCACGGCGCCATCGCGCAAGCGGAGGCTCTGGTACTGCGTGCGGTGCACCCGGACGTCGGCATGCTCGGCACCCAGACTCCTCGCCCGGCTCAGTGCGGCGTCGGCGAGCGCGTGCAGCGGGTGGGCAACGAACTCGGGATCGACCGGACGCATGACCTCACGCTAGTGCCTGCTCGCCTACCGTGTGCGGCATGCAGAGACTGAGCCTGTGGCTGCGCAGCCGCCCGCTGGTCGGGGACGCGGTGCTCAGCGCGTTCGTACTGCTGTTCGCGGTGGCCGACGTCGCGCCGCAATCCCATCGCGCGTCCTACCTGCTGCTCGGTGCAGCTCTTTCCGCACCGTTGGTGCTTCGCCGGCGGCAGCCTCAGCTGGCTGCTGCGGCGGTGCTCGTCGTGGGGGCGGGGCAGCTGTTCCTGATGCCCGGCCTCGTGCTCGCGCCCGGTGACCTCACCCTGGCCATCATGCTGTACACGCTGGTCAGCTATGTGGGCCGTCGAGCTGCCTCGCTGTACAGCGTGGGCCTGTTGGTCGGCACCGTGGCGTGGGCGACGTGGCGGGCGTTCTCGGTCCTCGACGTCGTCATGCCGTTTACGGCGTTCGCCCTGGCGTGGATCCTTGCCGAGTTCGTCGGGGCCCGCCGGGCGTATGCCGCCGAGGTGGAGGTGCGCCTGGCCGAGGTGGAGCGTGAGCGGGACAGACGTTCCGCCGTCGCCGTCACCGAGGAGCGGACCCGCATCGCCAGGGAGCTGCACGATGTGGTTGCGCACGCGGTCAGCATCATGGTGGTCCAGGCCGACGGAGCGTCCTACGTCTTGCCCCGTGATCCGGCAGCCGCGGCCGACGCACTGCAAACGATCTCGCGCACCGGTCGCGAGGCGCTGACCGAGCTCCGCCGCACCCTGGAGCTGCTGCGGACCGACCACGACGGTGCCTTGACGCCACAGCCGGGGACCGCCGGACTCAGCGCGCTCGCTGCCCGGATGGATCGGGTCGGGCTTCCGGTGCGGCTACGGCTGCACGGCGACCTCGACACGGTGCCGACCGGTCTGGCGTTGGGGGTCTACCGGATCGTGCAGGAGTCGCTGACCAATGTGCTGCGCCACGCCGGACCGGACGCCGAGGCGGAAGTTCTCGTCGACCGCGCCGATGCCCAGGTTCTGGTGGAGGTCACGAACTCCGGCCACAGTAGCGACACGTACTCCGACGGGTCGGGCAACGGCCTACTCGGGATGCGCGAGCGGGTCGCCGTGCTCGGTGGTGCCATCACGTACGGCCCAGGGCCGGGACGGGGATGGACCGTACGCGCGGCGTTCCCGCTGGACGTGCGCGCTTCGGCGGAGCACCCCCTACCGTGAGCATCGTGACAACAGCCGAGCCCACGACGGTGCTCCTGGTCGACGACCAACAGCTCATGCGGGTGGGTCTGCGCATGGTGCTGGACTCGCATCCCGACATCAGCGTGGTCGGTGAGGCCGGTGACGGCGCAGCGGCCGTCGAGGCGGCACGACGACTGCACCCCGCGGTGGTGCTGATGGACGTAAGGATGCCCGTGCTCGACGGTGTGGAGGCCACCCGGCAGATCGTGCACGCCGAGTGCTCCAAGGTGCTGGTGATGACCACCTTCGACCTCGACGAGTACGCCCTCGCCGCCTTGCGGGCCGGAGCAAGCGGTTTCCTGCTCAAGGACACCCCGCCCGACGAGCTGGTCGCCGCGGTGCGCAGCATCGCCAGCGGTGACTCGGTCGTGTCGGCGAGTGTCACCCGTCGACTGCTCGATCGCTTCGTGGCCGCAGCTCCGGAGGTGGCGGTGGACACGACGGCGCTGCAGGCGCTCACCGAACGCGAGCGAGAAGTGTTGCAGCACATGGCCCGCGGGAGGTCCAACAGCGAGATCGCCAGCGCATTGTTCCTGTCGGAAGCAACGGTCAAGAGCCACGTCGGCAAGGTGCTGGCCAAGCTCGGGTTGCGCGACCGGGTGCAGGCTGTGGTGCTCGCCTACGAGACCGGCCTGGTCCGTCCCGGCACCTGAGCATGCATCATCTCTCATCCTCCAGGATGAGCACACTCAGGCCCGCAGGTGGAGGACATGCAGGAACGCACAGGCGAAGATGGTCCCATGATTGAAGTCAGCCACCTGTCCAAGTCCTACGGATCCACCAAGGCCGTCGACGACCTGACGTTCAGTATCAAACCGGGAACCGTGACCGGCTTCCTCGGGCCGAACGGGGCGGGCAAGTCGACCACCATGCGGATGATTCTAGGCCTGGACCGCCCTACTTCGGGGACCGCCACCATCGGCGGCAAGGTCTACGCGCAGCTGCAGCAGCCGCTGCGTGAGGTCGGTGCACTCCTCGACGCCAAGTGGGTGCACCCCAACCGCTCGGCCAAGGCGCACCTGCAGTGGATGGCCGCAGCCAACCGCATTCCGCGCTCTCGCGTGGACGAGGTGCTGGCCTTGGTCGGCCTCACCGCCGTGGCGGGCAAACGCGCGGGCGGGTTCTCCCTCGGCATGTCCCAGCGCCTCGGCATCGCTGGTGCGCTGCTCGGTGACCCGAAGGTGCTGCTGTTCGACGAGCCGGTGAACGGGCTGGACCCCGAAGGCATCGTCTGGATCCGCCACTTCATGCAGGGACTTGCCCGGGAGGGCCGCACCGTCCTGGTCTCCAGCCACCTACTCTCGGAGATGGCGCTGACCGCCGAGCACCTCATCGTGATCGGCCGGGGTCGGTTGATCTCCAACTGCACCACACAAGAGTTCGTGGACCACGCCAGCGACTCCACGGTCCGTGTGCGCAGCCCGCAGCTCGGTGCCCTACGCACCACCCTCACCGGACGCGGGCTCGCCGTCCGTGACGACGGACCCGACGCGCTGCTGATCAGCGGATCGACGACCGAACAGGTGGGCGAGCTGGCGGCTGCAGGCAGTGTCGTGCTGCACGAGCTCACCCTGCAGCGCGGCTCCCTCGAGCAGGCGTTCATGCAGCTCACCAGCGGAGACGTGCAGTACCACTCGGCGCCCGCGCCCAACCTCAACTCCGGCATCGAAATGAGTCAACGATGAGCCTCCTCAACGTCGAGCGCATCAAACTCACGACCACCCGTTCGCCCTGGTGGTGCACCGCCGTCGCCGCGCTGATCAGCTTCGGGTTCGCCCTGCTGTTCGCGCTGACCTACAGGAACGGCGTCCCCACGAATGCGCCGGCCTACGACCTCTCCCTCATCGAGAGCGGCACCGCAGGCTTCGGCATGTTCGTCATCATGATCATGGCGGCGCTGAGCATCACCACGGAGTACCGGTT
>JALYVL010000018.1 GCA_030853285.1 Actinomycetota bacterium
TTCCACCTCTCGCTCGCTGATCTCGTCGCGGGAGGCCGTGTAGTACCGGATGCGCAGCGGGTGCAACTCGGCGAGGGCTCTGGTCAGCGTTGCCGTCGTGGCTGCGGTCGAGTCGTCGTCCGCGTTGTGCACGCCGGGGCCCACCATGACGGCGCTGGGGCCGGGGCTGCCTCCCGCGGCCGCCTCCACCTTGGCCAAAGTCCGCTCCACCACATCGCGTCCCACGAGACCCCCCACATCACCGAGCGCACGGAGCGCGACAGCGAGGGCCCCTGCCTCGGCGCGGGACAGCCGCACCGGGCGCTCAAGGCCGGCGTCGAACACCACGCTGACGGTGTCACCCTCAAACGAGAGGTCGATCAACTCGCCGGGCCCGTAACCCGGGAGGCCGCACATCCAGAGCAGTTCCAGGTCCTTGCGAAGTTGTGGTGTGCTCACTCCCAGCTCGGCCGCCGCCTCCTCGACCCGCACCCCGGGATGGGCCTGTAGGTAAGGCACCAAGGACAGCAAACGGGGCAGGCGATCGGTGACGCCGCTCACGCCACGGCTCCGGAGAACGTGTCGAGCACCCGTTCGCGCAGCTCGGGCGGTTCGATGACCACCGCGTCGGCGCCGTAACCGGCAACCCAGCGAGCCGCGACGTCCATGGGCGGCAGGCGTACCTGTACAAGGTCCCCATCGGGTCCCTGGTGTAGCAGCTGGGCGCCCCGGCGGAGACCGAGGGCGCGACGGGGGGCCAGCAAGATCGTGGCGTCGACCGCAGGCGTCGTCGGGCCCGCGGATGCCGCGACGAGCGCCAGCAGGTCGGTACCCTCCGGGACGGTGACCGTGCCCGCCGGACCGGTGGCCTTGGCGGCGGCGATGCGGGACACCCGGAAGCAGCGCACCGCCAAACGCTGCTCGTCGTGCCCGACGAGGTACCACCGCCCCCGATAGGACACCACGCCCCACGGCCGGACCGTGCGGCCGGTGGGCTCCGCAGCAGGGCTTCGCCGGTGCTGGAAGGTGACGACCCGGCCGAGCTCCACGGCGGCGACCAGCGCAGCAAAAGCCGGATCCGTAGCCCGCACCCGGGGCTGCACCCCGGGCGCCGCTGTCGTGTCGACATCCACACCGGCGGCACGCAACTTCAGCACGGCGTTGCGCGCAGAGGTCGCCAGCTGCGGGGAATCCCAGAGCCGCGCCGCCAGCGCTACCGCTGCCGCCTCGTCGGGCGCAAGGTCGATGTCGGGAAGCTCGTAGTCGCGCCGAGCGATGCGGTAGCCCTCGTTGTTGTCGAAGTGCGAGTTGCGGCCGGTCTCCACCGGCACCCCCAGTTCCCGCAGCTCTGCCTTGTCGCGCTCGAACATCCGGAAGAATGCCTCATCGGTAGGTGCCTCGAGGTATCCGGCGACCGTGCTGCGGATCCGCTCAGCGCTGAGGTACTGCCGCGTGGACAGTAAGCACAGCACCAGGTTCACCAGACGTTCGTTACGGGCCGAGGACACGCACCTACCCTAGGTGCCCCGAGTCGGATGACAGGAAAGGCGCGGTTGAGGATGCTTCAGCACACCGCCACGCGGACGGCGGCACTGCTGCGTTCGTGCCACCCCGAGCCGACGACGGCCGTCACGTTGGTCAGTGTTGCGCTGGCGCTCGTCGCGGGGAGGGGGTGGGCGAGCGTGCTTGTCGGCGCGGCCGTACTGATAGGGCAACTCTCCATCGGCTGGCTGAACGACGCAGTGGACGCTGCCCGCGATCGGGCCGCAGGACGCGCGGACAAGCCGGTGGCCCAGGGGCTGCTGTCCTCGCGTGCGGTCGGCAACGCGGCTGGGGTAGCTGCGCTGGTCAGCGTTTTTCCCGCGGTGGCCACAGCAGTTGGTGGGCGGGTACCGATAGTCGTGGTGGTGGGCCTGCACCTCGTGGTCGTCGCCGGCGGCTGGGTCTACGACCTGGGCGCCAAGTCGACAGTGTTCTCCGTGCTCCCCTACGCGTTGGCATTCGGCGCTTTGCCTGCATTCGTTGTCGCCCCCGCGGCGCCCGTGCCCTGGTGGCTGGTGGCGGCGGGCGCCCTGCTCGGCAGTGGGGCGCACTTTGCCAACGTGCTGCCCGATTTGGCGCAGGACGCGGCTACCGGTGTCCGCGGCCTACCCCACCGCTTGGGCGCCCGCCGGTCGGTGGCCGCGACCGTGGTGTTGCTGCTCGCGGCGTCCGTGGTGCTCGCTCTCGCGCCTGCGAGCGCGCCTTCAGTGGTGGGCGTCGTGGTACTGGTTGCCGCCGTGCTTGCGCTACTCATCGGCGTCTGCACCGGGCTGGGGCTGTTCCGCGCTGTGCTGTGTGTTGCCCTGCTCGACGTCGTGCTACTCGTGGTCTCGGGCAGTGGGCTGCGATAGCGGGGCTGCAATAGCGGGTCCGCTCACATAGAGGCGATGAGCCGCTCCACCCGCTCGTCGACCGCCCGGAACGGGTCCTTGCACAGGATGGTGCGCTGCGCCTGATCGTTCAGCTTGAGGTGCACCCAGTCCACCGTGAAGTCACGTCCAGCGTCCTGAGCGGCAGCGATGAACTCCCCGCGCAGCTTCGCCCTGGTCGTCTGCGGCGGCGTCTGCTCGGCCGTCTTGATCGCCGTGTCGTCGGTGACCCGCGCGATCATGTGCTTGCGCTGCAGCAGGTCGAAGATCCCGCGGCCGCGGCGGATGTCGTGGTAGGCGAGGTCGAGCTGGGCGATTCGGGGGTTGGACAGGTCCATCCCGTGCTTGTCCTGGTAGCGGCGGAACAGCTTCTGCTTGATCACCCAGTCGATCTCGGTGTCCACTGTGGACATATCGTCGTGCTCGACCGCGTCCAGAGTGCGCCCCCACAGCGCCACCACCTGATCCATGGTTGCATCGGGCTCTCTGCGGGTGAGGTGCTCCACCGCCTTGGCGTGGTATTCACGCTGAATGTCCAGCGCGCTGGCCTCGCGACCGCCTGCGAGGCGGACCGGGCGGCGACCGGTCAGGTCGTGGCTGATCTCCCGGATGGCCCGGATGGGATTGTCCAGCGCGAAATCACGGAAGGAAACGCCCTCCTCGATCATCTCCAGCACGAGGGCCGCCGAGCCCACCTTGAGCAAGGTGGTGGTCTCGGCCATGTTGGAGTCACCGACGATGACGTGCAGGCGGCGGTACTTTTCGGCATCGGCGTGCGGCTCGTCGCGGGTGTTGATGATCGGCCGGGATCGGGTGGTGGCGGATGAGACGCCTTCCCAGATGTGCTCCGCGCGCTGGCTCAGGCAGAACCGCGAACCCCGCGGGGTGTGCAGCACCTTGCCGGCCCCGACGATGAGCTGACGGGTCACCAGGAACGGCAACAACACGTCGGACAGACGGGAGAACTCTCCCTGCCGACCGATCAGGTAATTCTCGTGGCAGCCGTAGGAATTGCCCGCGGAATCGGTGTTGTTCTTGAACAGGAAGATGTCCCCGCCGATGCCCTCGTCGACCAGGCGCTGCTCGGCGTCGGCGAGCAGATCCTCCAGAATGCGTTCGCCTGCTTTGTCGTGGCTAATCAGCTGGACCAGGTCGTCGCACTCGGCGGTCGCGTACTCCGGGTGCGAACCAACATCGAGGTAGAGGCGGGCACCGTTGCGCAGGAACACATTTGAACTGCGCCCCCAAGAGACCACCCGGCGGAAGAGGTAACGGGCCACCTCGTCGGGGCTGAGTCGGCGTTGACCGTGGAAGGTGCAGGTGACGCCGAACTCCGTCTCGATACCCATGATTCGTCGCTGCACGGCTCGACCCTACTCAGCGGGCGCAGGCAACAGCGTGGCGAGCGTCGGCCCGGTGAGACGGCGGAAGGCTCGGCGCGGTCGTGCCTGCTCCAGGGTGGCGACTTCGAGGGCACCGACCTCCACGGTGCGTGCGGCCGCAGTGCCGTCCTGTTGCAACGCCGACACCGCGATGCCGAGCGCTTCCTTCAGCGGTAGACCGGACTGGTAGTTCTCCTTCAATGCGGTCGCAATCGGCTCGGTCGTGCCGCCCATGACGACGAAGCTGGTCTCGTCGGCGATGGAGCCGTCGTAGGTGATGCGGTAGAGCTGAGCGGCGGTGGTGCCCGCCTCCGGCCTGCCTACCTCGGCCACGCAGATTTCTACCTCATAGGGCTTGGGCTGCTCGGTGAAGATTGTGCCCAGGGTCTGCGCGTAGGCGTTGGCCAGCGAACGGCCGGTGACGTCGCGCCGGTCGTAGGAGTAGCCACGCAGATCGGCGTGCTGGATGCCGGCGCGGCGCAAATTCTCGAACTCGTTGTACTTGCCGACCGCCGCGAAGCCGATACGGTCGTATATCTCGCTCACCTTGTGCAAGGTCGACGAAGGATTCTCCGCCACGAAGAGCACCCCGTCGGCGTAGGTGAGCACCACGACGCTGCGGCCCCTGGCGATACCCTTACGCGCCAGCTCCGAACGGTCGCGCATGATCTGCTCGGCGGAGGCGTAATACGGCATGGTCACGGCGGTGGCTCCTGTGCTGGGGTCTGGGGCTGGGTTTGCGGCTCAGCCGCCGGGGTTGGTGTGCCGGTCGGCGACCACAGCGTGGGCAACCTCGCCCACCTGCTCGTCGTCCACCCGTACCGCGCCGTGCCCGTCGGTGATGGTGATGACCACCGGGTACAGACCGCGCACCAGGTCCGGGCCGCCGGTCGCCGAGTCGTCGTCGGCGGCGTCGTACAGCGCTTCCACGGCGGCACGGACGGCAGTGTCCTGGTCCGCGCCGGGCTCGTAGCGCTTCTTCAGCGCTGACCGGGCGAACAGGGAGCCGGACCCGACGCTGTGAAAGCCGGCGTGCTCCTCATACCGACCGCCGGTGATGTCGTAGGTGATGATCCGGCCGGCACCAGACGGATCAGCGGCGTCTAGATCAAAGCCGACGAAAAGGGGTACTACCGCCAGGCCCTGCATGGCCGCACCGAGGTTGTTCCGCACCATGGACGCGAGCCGATTTGCTTTGCCGTCCAGCGACAGCGGCATGCCCTCGATCTTCTCGTAGTGTTCGAGCTCGACGGCGTACAGCCGTACCAGCTCGATGGCAATCCCCGCGGTACCGGCGATACCGACCGCGGAGTGACTGTCGGTGACGAACACCTTGTCGATATCGCGCTGGGCGATGAGGTTGCCCATGGTGGCCCGCCGGTCGCCCGCGATGAGCACACCACCGTCGAAGGTGAGGGCGACAATGGTGGTGCCGTGCGGGGCCAAACCGTCAGCGGACCCGGCGGGCGCGCGCTGGCCGGGCAACATCTCCGGAGCCGTTCGGCGTAGGTAGTCGGTGAACGAGGATGTGTCGGCGTGCCCGGTTGCGGGAGGTCTCACTGGCCGCCCTTCTGCACGTAGGACCGGACGAACTCCTCCGCGTTCTCCTCGAGCACGTCGTCGATCTCGTCCAGGATGTCGTCGGTATCGGCACTCTGCTGGTTGCGGCGCTCCTGCCCGGCTGCGTTTGCGCCGTCGGCGCCGTCGTCATCGCCGCCACCGCCGCTGCGCTTGGTCTGCTCCTGCGCCATCGTCGACTCCCTGCTTGTCCCTGGATCGAGTATGTCCCTGCCCGAACCCTACCCACGCTCCACCGCGACAGCTGTGCCACTAGCCGTTGGTCAGCGCGTCGACCAGCTCGACCGCAGAACTGACCGAGTCCAGCAGCTCACCGACATGGGCTTTGCTGCCCCGCAACGGCTCCAGGGTCGGAATGCGCACCAGTGACTTGCGTCCCACGTCGAAGATCACCGAGTCCCAGCTGGCGGCGGTGATTTCTGTGCCGAAGCGCCGCAGACACTCGCCCCGGAAGTAGGCCCGCGTCTCGGTCGGCGGGGAGGTCACCGCGGCGAGCACCTGCTCCTCGGTGGTCAGCCGCTGCATCGACCCGCGCGCCACCAGGCGGTTGTACAGCCCCTTGTCCAGCCGGACGTCGGAGTATTGCAGGTCCACCAGGTGCAGTCGCGAGGAGGCCCAACCGAGGCCTTCGCGATCCCGGAAACCCTGCAGCAGGCGAAGCTTGGCCGGCCAGTCCAGCAGGTCGGCGCACTCCATCGGGTCGCGCTCGAGCATGTCGATGACCCGCGCCCAAGTGTTCAACACGTCGGTGGTGCGAGCGTCGGGTTCCCGGTCGTGGCTGACCAGCTCGGAGACCCGTTCGTGGTAAATCCGTTGCAGCTGCAGTCCGGTGAGCCGTCGTCCGTCGGACAGCTCGACGGTTACGTTCAGGGAAGGGTCGTGGCTGATCTGATGCACTGCGGCCACTGGCTTCGCCAACTGCAGGTCACTGAGGTCGGCGCCGGACTCGATCAGGTCCAGCACGAGCGCGGTGGTGCCCACTTTCAGGTACGTCGCGGTCTCGGCGAGGTTGGCGTCGCCGATGATGACGTGCAGACGGCGGTACTTGTCGGCGTCGGCGTGCGGTTCGTCGCGGGTGTTGATGATCCCGCGCTTGAGGGTGGTCTCCAGGCCGACCTCCACCTCCATGTAGTCCGCGCGCTGGGAGAGCTGGAAGCCCTCCCGCTCCCCCGCCTGTCCGATGCCTACCCGACCGGAGCCACAAAACACCTGTCGGGAGGCGAAGAAGGGGGTGAGTCCGACCACGATGGCGTCGAACGGAGTGGAACGGGCCATCAGGTAGTTCTCGTGCGTGCCGTAGGAGGCCCCCTTGCCGTCGATGTTGTTCTTGTACAGCTGCAGCTTGGGTGCGCCGGGCACGCTGCCTGCATAACGCGCGGCCTGTTCCATCACCCGCTCGCCGGCCTTGTCCCAGATGACGGCGTCCAGCGGGTCGGTCACCTCGGGGGCGGCGAACTCCGGGTGGGCGTGGTCCACGTACAGGCGGGCACCGTTGGTCAGGATCATGTTCGCGGCGCCGACCTCGTCGACGTCGATCACCGGGGTGGGCTGCCCCGGCTGGGTCAGGTCGAAGCCGCGGGCATCGCGCAGCGGGGACTCCACCTCGTAGTCCCACCGGGTCCGCTTGGTGCGCGGCACCGACGCCGCGGCGGCGTAGGCGAGCACCGCCTGGGTGGAGGTGAGGATCGGGTTCGCCGTCGGGTTGCCCGGCGAGGAGATCCCGTACTCCACCTCGGTGCCCATGATGCGTCGCATGGTGGGCAGCCTACGGTCGCCGGTTCCGAGCTGCGTTGGGCGTGCTGCAAGTACTACCAACTCGCCGGTAGGAGTCTGTCAGTGGTACTGACGGCCGCGAGGACGCGCACCTGCTAGGCCTGCTCTGCCTCGGTGTGTGCGTCGACCTCGGATGGGTCGGAGTTCCACACCACCAGCTCGGCCAGCACTTCGGAGACGCGAGGGTGGCTGAGCAGTGCCAGGTGACCGGTGCGCGGCAGCACGTGCAGCTCATCCAGAGGTCCGCGCGCGCTGCGCAGCGGCACGAGGCCGTCCCCGACCGCCGCCGCCCACCACGCCTTGGGGTCGGCACCCAGGGTTGCGGTGACGCCGACGTGTCGGATCCCCGGGGACAGCGGCAGCCGGCTGGAGCGGCGCAAATCGTCGATCCCGGCGCTGCGCACGTCGAGCAGCTCGGCCCAGGACCGGCTCTCCGGACGCTTCCGCAGGGCCGCGGCCAGCCGGTGCACGCCGATGGCGAGTGGAGCGCCCTCGTGCGGTGTACCCAAGTAGCACGAAGTGCGCACCAGATCGCGCCAGTCGTCGGCGTCGGCGTGGTGGCAGGCCTCACGTACCACCAGCCCGCCCATCGAGTGCCCGACCAGGTCGATGCGGTGCAGCGGCACGGGCCAACGCTCGCGCAGACGGCCGATCAACTCCGACAGCGCGGCCCCGTTCTCGGCGATCGTGCGTCCGGTGTTGTAGCGCAACACCACCGGGGTGGCGCCGAGCTCGGCGAGGTGCTCGCCGTGACTGCCGCGGTCCTCGTGGCGGTACCACCAGGCTTGCTCGGTTTCGCCGAGGCCGTGCACGAATACCACGACGTGTCCGGTGGCCGTGGGATGCGCCTGGGCCAGCAGCGCGGTCTCGCTGCCGACGATCTTGCGCTGGTGATGCGGGCCGAACTCAACCGCCAGCTGATTGCCGTCGACGACGAGCTGGTCGCCGAGCAGGCCGTTCACCGCCCCGACGATCACCGACCCGGCGGCGGTAGAGGTCACCGCGTGCGAAACCCGCTCCGGGGGAAGCGCCTCGGACACCCCATCGACCAGATCCGCAGCAGCGTGGGTCCCCACTCGAAGGCCCAGGTACGAGACATCGCTGATCGCGTTGTGCACGACCCTGACCGGCGCAGCAATTGGGCCGAGGCCCCGGAAGATCGTCCCCGCTATCGCCCGATGCGTGCCCTGCACCGGCCCGCTGAGCACATCCACAGCATGTGCCAGCAGCTGGGCCGTTGCCCCAACCTCGTTGCGAGCCACCGGGGGCGCACTCACAGGTACTGGCCGGTGTTGCTCTCGGTATCGATGGCCCGGCTGGCGCCGGCGGACTTGCCCGTGACCAGGGTGCGGATGTAGACGATTCGTTCGCCCTTCTTTCCTGAGATCCGCGCCCAGTCGTCGGGGTTGGTGGTGTTCGGCAAGTCCTCGTTCTCCGCGAACTCATCCACGATGGAGTCCAGCAGGTGCTGCACCCGCAAGCCGGGGGCACCGGTGTCCAGCACCGACTTGATGGCGTACTTCTTGGAGCGGTCGACGATGTTCTGGATCATCGCCCCGGAGTTGAAGTCCTTGAAGTACAGAACTTCCTTGTCGCCGTTGGCGTAGGTGACCTCCAGGAAACGGTTGTCCTCGGTCTCGCCGTACATGCGCTCGACCACGCGTTGGATCATGCCGGCGATGCAGGCCGCACGGTCGCCGTCGAACTCGGCCAAGTCGTCTTCGTTGATGGGCAGGGCCTCGGTGAGGTACTTGGAAAAGATGTCCTCCGCTGACTCCGCATCAGGGCGCTCGATCTTGATCTTCACGTCCAGCCGACCGGGGCGCAGGATCGCCGGATCGATCATGTCCTCCCGGTTGGAGGCGCCTATGACGATGACGTTCTCCAATCCCTCCACACCGTCGATCTCGCTGAGCAGCTGGGGCACGATCGTGGTCTCAACGTCGGAGGAGACCCCCGAGCCACGGGTGCGGAAGATGGAGTCCATCTCGTCGAAGAACACGATCACGGGAGTGCCCTCGGACGCCTTCTCGCGCGCTCGCTGGAAGATCACCCGAATGTGCCGCTCGGTCTCGCCGACGAACTTGTTCAACAGCTCCGGGCCCTTGATGTTGAGGAAGAACGACTTGGCCTCCCGCGGGTTGTCCCCGCGGGCCTCGGCGATCTTCTTGGCCAGCGAGTTGGCCACGGCCTTGGCGATGAGCGTCTTGCCGCAGCCTGGCGGCCCGTAGAGCAGCACGCCCTTGGGGGGCCGCAGCGAGTACTCCTTGAACAGCTCCGCGTGCAGGAACGGCAGTTCCACCGCGTCGCGGATCTGACCGATCTGCCTACCCAGACCACCGATGTCGGAGTAGTCGACGTCGGGCACCTCCTCCAGCACCAGGTCCTCCACCTCGGCCTTGGGCACGCGCTCGTAGGCGTAGCCCGCCTTGGTGTCCACCAGCAGCGAGTCCCCGGGACGCAGCACCACGGGGTTCGGGTCGTCGACGTCGGGTACCAAGGGATCCGCCAGCCACACCACGCGCTCCTCGTCGGCGTGTCCGACGACGAGCGCCCGCTGACCGCCGTCGAGCAGCTCACGCAGCGCCGACACCTCACCAACGCGTTCGTAACCGGTGCTC
>JALYVL010000355.1 GCA_030853285.1 Actinomycetota bacterium
ACCTCGACTGACTGCTTGGGGGTACTGCAAGTACTACCAACTGAGCGCCGAGCGTCTGTAACCGCTACCAAGTCGCGGCGGCGGCACGCGCTTCAGTCGACCGCAGGTGCGGCGAATGTCCCGTCGATGCTCGGAAGGTAGTCCAGCACGGCGATGACGGCCGTCGCCGGCAGCGGCCCGTACAGGTGCGGAAACCGCATGGCCGACGGATCTGCGGGGACACCGTGTTCCCAGCGCAGCTCCGACGACAGCCGTGCTGGATCGACGCAGAGTAATAGCATGTCCCTCCGCCCCGGGTAGAGCCGGTTCGCGGGCAGGTGCACCTGCTCCGGCGTGGACAGGTGCACAAAACCGCCCGGTCCCGGCTGCACCGAGCCACCCGCACGCCATTGCCCGGCGGGGATGAGGTGCAGCAGCGGTGCGCTCACCCCGCGCTGTGGCCAACAGGTACTTCCTCACGTGCGTGCACCGGCCCGGGCGCAGTGCCGTCGCCGAAGGGCCGTCCGCCCAACTCCTCGCGGTGATGCGCCGTCAGCCAGCCGGAGAGGTCCGGTCCCTTGGGCACGATCTGGGTGGGGTTGATCTCGGTGTGCACGCAGTAGTAGTGCTGCTTGATCTGCACGAAGTCGGTGGTGTCGCCGAAGCCGGGGGTCTGGAACAGGTCGCGGGCGTAGCCCCACAGCGCAGGCAGCTCCGTGAGCTTCTGCCGGTTGCACTTGAAGTGTCCGTGGTAGACGGGGTCGAAGCGGGCCAGCGTGGTGAACAGTCGCACATCGGACTCCGTGATCGTGTCGCCGATCAGGTAGCGCTGAGTGGACAGTCGCCGCTCCAGCCAGTCCAGCGCCGTCCACAGCCGGTCGTAGGCATCCTCGTAAGCCTGCTGCGATCCGGCGAATCCGCACCGGTATACCCCGTTGTTCACTTCGGTGAACACCCGCCGGTTCACCTCCTCCATCTCGTCACGGTGCTGCGCGGGCAACAGGTCCGGCGCGCCGTCGCGGTGGAACTCAGACCACTCGGTGGAGAAGTCGACGGTGATCTGCGGAAAGTCGTTGGTGACCACGGCACCGCTGGGGACGTCCACGATGGCTGGCACTGTGATGCCGCGCTGGTAGTCGGGCACCCGCTTGAAGAAGGCCTCCTGCAGACGCTCGATGCCGAGTACCGGGTCCCTGCCGTCCGGGTCAAGGTCGAAGCGCCAGCTGCGCTTGTCGTGGGTGGGCCCAGGCATGCCCAGGGAGATCGCATCCTCCAGCCCGAGCAGCCGCCGGACGATGATGGTCCGGTTGGCCCACGGGCAGGCGCGGGCGGCGACCAGGCGGTAGCGGCCGGCCTCCACGGGGTAGCCGTCCCGACCGTCGCGGGTGATCCGGGTCTCGATGTAGTTGGTGTCGCGGGTGAACTCCGCGCCACCGGTGACAAACGTTGCGGGCGAGCTGTCGGCGTCCATCCATTCAAGCTATCGCCACACCCAATCCCTCGCTGTCCGATGTTGCGCTGAGAGCGAACCGCTAGACCCGGATGCACCCGGACCGAGCAGCAAAAGCCGCGCCGTCGAACACTCGATCATGCCCGCGACCTGGAGTTTCACTCAACCACGAGGACGGGGGATGAACCCGGGATGCCTCCCGACACGATGACACCTGTGCGGGAACACAACGCGGTCGGCAAACGTCTGACAGAGTGCAGCTACGTCAGCCAGACTGGATGTAGAGCGTGCATCACTACGACGTCCGCGCGAGCGGTCGTCAGGACGGAGGACACATGACCGGGACACTCACCATCCCAGAGATCACCGCAACCGATCGGTGCGACCGGTGCGGCGCGGGAGCGCGTGTCCGCGTGCTGCTGCCCTCAGGCGGCGAGCTCCTCTTCTGCGGGCACCACAGCCACGAGCACGAGGCGCGTCTGCGTGACCTCGACGCCACCATCACCGAAGGCGCACCACTGGTGTAGCTCGAACCCACGAGAAAGGGGCGGCCACCGGACGGTGGTCGTCCCTTTCTGTCTGTCACCAAGCCCGTAACGTGGCGATCCGCTCGGCCAGCTGCTCCGCGGTGGCCATTGCCGTCGGCGGACCGCCGCACCGGCGTCGGAGGTCCCCGTGGATCACCCCGTGAGGTTGCCCCGTGCGGTGGTTGCGCATGGCGACGAGACTGTTCAGCTCACGGCGCAGGGCCGCCAACTCGCCCGACACCCCGGCGCGCCGAACCACCGGTGCCACAGGTTCGGGAGCACGCGCGTCCAGCTGCTCCCCTTGGCGTTTGCGCAGCAGCGCCCGCATCTGCTCGCCGTCCAGCAGTCCGGGCAACCCCAGGTAGTCCGCCTCCTCGTCGCTACCGGCGAAGGCCGCGGTGCCGAAGCTGGACCCGTCATAGATCACCTGGTCCAGCTCGGCGTCGGCGCCCAGGGAGGTGAACGCCTTCTCCTCCTCGCCCGGCTCGTCCTGCTGCTTGTTCGCCTGAGCCAGCAGCGCCTCGTCGAAGCCCTCCGGTTCGCGGTGCGGCTTGCCC
>JALYVL010000356.1 GCA_030853285.1 Actinomycetota bacterium
TGCTGCGGGGTCGGGAGCCGCTCAGGCACGCGCGCGCAGGCCGCGCCGCCGGCTCGGCCGGTTCACCCGAGCGAACAGGCCGAGCAACGCATCGGTCACCAGGTCAGGCTGCTCGAGCTGCAGCAGATGCCCGGCCCCGGGCACGGGCACCAGCTCGGCCTCGGGCAGGGTCTCCCCGATGAGCGCGGTGTGCCGGTACGGCGTCATCCGGTCGGCCTCGCCGCACAGCACCACCACCGGACGTCCGGTGAGCGCGGGCAGTGCGGCGAGTTCGTCGTGCGCGGCGAGCGTGGGCAAGAAGTCGAGCACCGTCCGAATCGGGGTGCTGGCGATCATCCGTTCGGAGAACTGCGCCACCGCCTTGTCGGTGTGCTTGTCGCCGTAGGACATGGCCCGCACTATCGGTCCGATCAGCACGTCCACCGGTGGGCGTCCACGCTGGACCAGGCTGGGGCCGAGGTTGCCTGCCCAGCGCAGCGCACCGACGACAGGGTTGCGGGCGGACAGGCCGAATCGGGACGGTGCCATGCCGTTGGCCGCGGTGGCGATGAACGCCACGGCAGCGACCTGGGTGTTGAACAGCTCGGGGCGCTGGCGGGCCAGCGCCATGATCGCCATACCGCCCATCGAGTGTCCGACGAGGACCACCGGGCCGGTCGGGGCGACCGCGCGCAGGACCGCATGGAGGTCGCGGCCCAGCTGGTCGATCGTGCAGCGCTTGGCCCTGGACACCCCGGAGCGCCCGTGACTGCGGTGGTCGTAGAACACCAGACGGGCGTCGGTGTGTTCGGGCAGGTCGCGCCGCTGGAAATACCACGACCCCATGTTGAGGCAGAAGCCGTGCACGAACACCACGGTCAACGGGGCCTTGGTACTGCCGACCTCCTCGACCTTCAACGGCACGCCGTCATCGGCGGCCACCGTGGACACCCGATCGACCGGCAGCAGGCCGAAGCCGTCCACAGTGTAGGGGGAGGCACCGAGGCGCCGCACCGCCTCCACGTGCACGGTCGCCGCGGCGGCCGCCACCCCGACGGCTCCCCCGGCCAGGCTTGCTCTGCCCCATGCGCTCATGTTGGCTGATCTCCTCCCGCATAGCTGCGCTGCACGCGGCCGTGCACCCCGGTGACCACCTCGTAGTGGATCGTTCCCAATGCGTTCGCCCAGTCCTGCGCAAGGGGTTCACCCAGATCCCCGGTGCCGAAGAACACAGCCGTGTCACCCTCTGCGACATCACCGCCTTCCGGGCCGCAGTCCACGACCACCTGGTCCATGCAGATCCGGCCCACCACCGGCCGTCGTTGCCCACCGAGCCAGACGTCGAGTCGGTTGGTCAACACGCGCGGCACCCCGTCGGCGTAACCGATGGGCAACAACGCGACGGTGGTGTCCCGCGGCGCGGTCCACAGGTGGCTGTAGGACACTCCCTCGCCCGCGGCGACTCGTTTGATCAGGGCCACGCGCGCGCGCAGAGTCATCGCCGGACGCAGACCGAAGTCCCCGGCCTCGGGCACCGGCGTCAGCCCGTAGACGGCGATTCCGGGACGGACCATGTCGAAGCCCAGGTCGGGACGGGTGAGGGCAGCCGCGGAGTTCGCCAGGTGCACCACCCTGGGACGGACGCCGACCGCCCGGGCCTGGGCGAGCGCGTCGGTCAATCGCTGCGCCTGCAGATCGTTCACCGGGTTCATCGGTTCGTCCGCACACGCCAGATGGGAGAACAGGCCGCGTACCTCGACCACCCCTTCGGCCTGGGCGCGGGCCAGCGCGTCCAGCAGTGCGGGCCACTCCCTCGCGGCGACACCGTTGCGGTTCAGTCCGGTGTCGATCTTCACGCTGACAACGGCCGGCCGGCCGACAGCACGGGCGGCGCCGGTTACCCCCGCCAGGTGGCGTGCTGAGGACACCCCGAGCTCGACGTCGGCGGCGATGGCCGATCCGAAGTCCTCATCGGGCAGGTGCAGCCAGGACAGGACGGGAGCGGTGATGCCGTCCGACCGGAGCGCCAGCGCCTCCTCCAGGGTCGCGACTCCCACCTCGCGGGCCCCGGCGGCCAGTGCGGCCCGAGCCGTTTGGGACGCCCCGTGGCCATAGCCGTCGGCCTTGACCACCGCCATCACTGCGGCCGAGCCCGCATGCTCGCGCAACACCCCGATGTTGTGCGCGATGGCGTCGAGGTCGATCAGCGCCTCGGCGCGGGGCGTCACCGCCGGGCCGCGCGGACGCGGCGGATAGCCGCCGGTAACTGCTCGAGCAGGTGCGAGGCCGACGTGGGGGCACCATCGGCCGCCAACGCCGCGGCCAGAGCGTGCACGTGCGCTCCCGCCGCGCCCGCAGTCAACGGGTCGAGGCCGGCGGACAGCAGAGCACCGAGAAGGCCGGACAGCACGTCACCCGAGCCGGCGGTGGCCGCCCACCCGCCGGCGGCCGTGTTCACTCGCACCGCCCCGTCGGGGTCCGCGATCACGGTGGTGTGGCCCTTGAGCAGGACGGTCGCATCGAGGCGCTGCG
>JALYVL010000357.1 GCA_030853285.1 Actinomycetota bacterium
GATCGTCGCTGCGTCCATCTTCAGCGGTGGGCCGGACAGCCGCCCCAAGCTCGGCCTGGTCGGGGACGCGGCAAGCTTGTCCGCGCCCCTGACGGCGACCGCCGATGCCACCGGCGCTCCCGTGGACACCTCGACTGTGCCCGACGAGGCCGCAGCACGCGCCAAAGTGAGTTCCGGCGACCTCGACGTTGCGCTGGTGCCCCGGGCCGGCGCTAGCTACACCGCCGTCGTCCAGAAAGAAATTCCGAAGCCGCTACAGACGACCATCAACGCTGCCGTCCGCCAGCAGGCCGTGAACTCCGCACTGAACGCGCAAGGCGTGGATCCGGCGACGCTGACCCAGGCGGCCGCGCGCGCCACCGTCACCGTCGACGCTGCCAACGCGCCCAACCCCGATGCCAACCAGCGCACAGCTCTGGCCTACATCGCGTTGCTGGTCATGTTCTTTCAGATCTTCGTCTTCGGCATCTACGTCGCCACGGGCGTGGTGGAGGAAAAAGCCAGTCGCGTGGTCGAAGTGTTGCTGGCCACCATCAAGCCGCTGCACCTGCTGTGGGGCAAGGTGGCGGGCATCGGCGCCGTCGGACTGGTACAGCTCGTCGCCTACGGCGTCGTCGGGCTGGCCGCCGGTCTCGGTACCGGCCTGGTGACGGTCACGGGCACCGCAGTAGGGGTGTTCGCCTCGGTGCTCGTCTGGTTCATCCTCGGTTTCGCCTTCTATGCGGTGCTCTACGCCGCCGCGGGCTCATTGGTGTCGCGCCAGGAGGACGTCAACTCTGCTGCCGCACCCATCTCGATCGTGATCTTTCTCAGCTACTTCTTGGCTCAGGCTGTCGTGCAGAGCCCGGACAGCACCCTGTCCGCGGTGATGTCCTGGATTCCGCCGTTCTCGGCCATGCTGATGCCGCTACGAATTGCGGCCGGAACCACCGACCCAGTGCAGATCGTCGGGTCCGCGGTGCTCATGTTGGTGGTCACTGTCATCTTGGCCATGGTCGGCGCTCGGATCTACGAGCGTTCGGTGCTGCACACCGGGCGCCGGTTGAGCTGGAAAGATGCACTCAAGTCTTAGCAAACTCTTACCGGCCGCGGCCGCGGCCGGCTTCGGCAGATGGGCACAATCGCGGGTATGAGCGCACGGACTGATGCCGAGCCGCACGTCTTGGTCGTTGATGACGACGAGGACGTGCGGACGTCGCTGGAGCGGGCGCTGCGGGTGTCGGGATTTTCGGTGCGCAGCGCCGCCGACGGCATTTCTGCCTTGCGGGCGGTCGCCGAGCTTCCCCCGGACTGCGTGGTGCTCGACATCAACATGCCCGGGATGGACGGCGTTGCTGTGGTGACTGCGCTGCGGGCACTCGGCCACGATGTTCCCGTCTGTGTGTTGAGTGCCAGGGACACGGTGGATGACCGGGTAGCCGGTCTCGAAGCGGGAGCCGACGACTACCTGGTCAAACCGTTCGCCCTGGACGAGCTCATCGCCCGGCTGCGCGCCCTGCTCCGGCGCTCGCCCCCGGCGCGGACCAGCGACACGATGCTCACGGTGGGGCCGCTGCGCATCGACACCGCCCGACGCCAGGTCACGGTGCACGAGCGCGAGATCGAGCTGACCAAGCGTGAGTACGAGCTGCTGCTGGTGCTGGCCGAGAATGCCACCATCGTGTTGAGCCGGCAGCGGCTGCTGGAACTGGTGTGGGGTTATGACTTCGCCGTCGACACCAACGTGGTGGACGTCTTCGTCGGCTACGTCCGGCGCAAGCTGGAGGTCGACGGGGCACCACGACTGCTGCACACGGTGCGCGGCGTCGGCTTCGTCCTGAAGCGATGACCCTGAGCCGATGACACCGTCGCGCTCGTTGCGCTCCCGGGTGGCCGTGGCCGCGGCGCTGGGCGCCACCGTGGTGGTGTTGCTGCTGGCTGCGCTCGCCTGGACGGTGTTGTCGCGCAACGAGTACAACCAGCTCGACCGTCGACTATCCACGGTGGCCGAAGTCGTCTCCCCGACCACCGTCGCGCCGGACAACTATCTGGTCACCATTCGTCGCGGCGGCAAAATCACGGCGAGCGACGGTGCCGCACTTCCGGTGGCGCCACCCGGAGTGGCGGCCAGAACCCTCAACGGGCGGGGTTATCGCGTGCTCACCGTGCAGCCCCCGGGACGACCGGAGATCTTGGTGTCCGTGGCTGCACCGGTCGCGGGTACGCGGTCCGCGGTCGTCCAGCTGCGCTGGGAGATCGCGGCGGTCAGTGCAGTGGCGATTGCGGTGGCGGCGTTGCTGGGGTGGGTGTTCGCCGGGCGCGCGGTACGACCCCTGCGCCGACTCACGGCAGGCGCCCGCAGTGTCGGGGAAGGCCCTGCGATGTTGCGGGCAGACGGCTCAGCGGAGACCGAGCAGCTCGCTGCGGAAATCAACGGCATGCTGCGCCGCCTGCACGAGTCGCAGGAGCGCACGAGTGCCGCGTTGCAGACCGCGCAGGACTTCGCCGCGGCCGCGCGGCACGAGCTGCGC
>JALYVL010000358.1 GCA_030853285.1 Actinomycetota bacterium
ATGCTGCGGAGGGCGGCGACAGGGTTCTCCACGTAGTCGGCGAAGAGTCGGAGGAACCCGCCGGCGACCCCGCCGTCACAGACGCGGTGGTCGAAGGTCAGTGACAGCTGGGTGACCTTCCGCGCCACTACCTGCCCGTCGATGACCCAGGGCTTGTCCACGATGCGGCCGATACCGAGAATCGCCGCCTCGGGGTGATTGATGATGGGCGTCGACCCGTCCACCCCGAACACCCCGTAGTTGTTCAGAGTGAACGTGCCGCCGGACAGGTGGCCCGGTGTGAGCTTGCCGTCCTTGGCCAGGGCCGTGGTCTCCCGCAACGCTGCGGACAGCTCGGCGGTGCTGAGCGTGCTGGCCGCGTCGATGACCGGTACGACCAGCCCGCGTGGAGTCTGGGCGGCGATGCCGAGGTTGACCTGGCGGTAGCGGACGATCTCTTGGCTCGTGGTGTCGACCGACGAGTTGAGTTCCGGAAACTGCGCTAACGCGGCGATACACAGCCGGGCCAGCAGCGCCAGCAGGCTGATCGGCTCGTCGGGTGTGGCCGCGTTAATCGTCCGTCGGGCGTTCATCAGCTCGGTGGCGTCCACGTCGACCCAGGTGGTGGCGTCGGGGATCTCGCGGCGGCTGGTGGAGAGCTTGTCCGCCACGACGCGCCGCAGCCCCGTAAGCGGGATGCGCACCTCGTTGGGTTGCACGGCATTTGGTTGCGCGGAGCCGTTGGTTGCCGCTCGCATTGCGGTCTCCACGTCGCAACGCCGGATCACCCCGCCCGCGCCCGAACCGGCCAATGTGGACAGCTCGACGCCGTTGTCTCGGGCCAGCTTCCGGACCACCGGAGACAAGACGCGGCTTGCTGAGACGGCGACGACGGGTGAGTGCTTCGGGCGGGAGTCGGAGCGGACACGGCGGCGACGCCGGGTGCTGGCCTCGCTGGTGCCGTAGCCGATGAGGACGTTGCCCGAACCGGCACGCTCTTCCTGACGGTGCTGCTCGTGCGAGGGCGGCGCGACAGACTCGGTAGGCAGAGCGGCACCTGCGGTGGCCGCGATCGTGATCAGCGGCGCGCCGACGATGACGGTGGCGCCTGCCTCGCCGTGCAGCACCTGGACCACCCCGGCGAAGGGGGAGGGGACTTCGACCACAGCCTTGGCGGTCTCCACCTCCACCACCACCTGGTCGATGGTCACCGTGTCACCGACCGTCACTTTCCAGTCCACTACCTCGGCTTCGGCGAGTCCTTCCCCGAGGTCGGGCAGCAGGAACACCTGCGGTGCCGGTTCCGTGGACACGCTCATTGCTCCACCCCCACGTCGCTGCGCTCGCTCATGCTCCTACCGCCCAGCGGGTGTCGACGGTGTCATCCCACTGCAGTCGGTCGAGGACGTCGAGCACCCGGTCGACGCTGGGTAGGTGGATGCGTTCGAGTTTGGGTGCGGGGTAGGGGATGTCGAATCCGCTGACCCGCAGCACCGGCGCCTGCAAGGAGTGAAAACAGCGTTCCTGCACTCGGGCCACGATTTCGGCTCCCACACCCGCGAAGCCCTGCGATTCGTGCACAACGACGCACCGCCCGGTCTTGCGGACCGATGTGGTCACGGTCTCGTCGTCGAAGGGGACGATCGAGCGCAGGTCGATCACTTCGACGTTGCGCCCCTCCGACGCTGCGGCCTCGGCCGTCTGCATCGCGACCTCCACCGAGGGGCCGTACGCAACGATGGTGGCGTCGGTGCCCGCTCGGCGCACCACGGCCCGGCCGATGGGCTCGCGTGCGCCGAGTTCGACGTCGGATTTGGCGAAGTACAGGCGTTTGGGTTCCATGAACACGACGGGGTCGGGGTCGTCGATAGCGTCGCGCAGCAGGGAGTATGCGTCGTCCACGGTCGCGGGGGTGACCACTTTGAGGCCCGGCGTGTGCGCGTAGTACCCCTCGCTGGAGTCGCAGTGGTGCTCCACGCCGCCGATGCCCCCGGCAAAGGGGACGCGGATGACGATCGGGCAGCTCAACGCCCCCTTGGTGCGGTTGCGGATCTTGGCCACGTGGGACACGACCTGCTCAAATGCGGGATAGGCGAACGCGTCGAACTGCATCTCCACGACCGGCTTGAAGCCGGCCATGGCCATCCCGATCGCGAATCCGACGATGCCGGACTCGGCGAGCGGAGTGTCGAAGCACCGCTCGGTACCGAAGTCACGGGTCAGTCCGTCGGTCACACGAAATACCCCACCCAGGGTGCCGACATCCTCGCCGAAGACCACGACGTTCTCGTCCGCGGTGAGGGCGTCGCGCAGTGCGGTGTTCAGCGCCTGGGCCATGGTCGCGGTGGCCATCAGCGGTTCCCCTCGGACTCGGCGGCCAGCTCGGCTGCGGCCTGTGCTTCTTGCTCGCGCAGCTGCGGGGTCGGCTCGGCGTACACGTAACGGAACAAGTCGAGCGGGTCGTGCGGGCGGTCGATGTTCATCCCCGCCCGCAGGAGGCTCGCGGCGTCCTCTGCCTCGGCGG
>JALYVL010000359.1 GCA_030853285.1 Actinomycetota bacterium
CGGGCTGTCGGTCGGCGTAGTGAGCACCCTGCTCGGCATGGCACCCAACATCGTCGAGGAACCCACTGGGTGTCCGGTCGACTGCGGGCCGGCACTGTTTCACACCGGTGCTCGACCCTCGCCGCTCTGCGACTCGACACCCGACCTATGGCGCATCGCGGCCGAAGTCGGGTTGTGTGTCGCTGCTGCGCTTTTCATCGCGACCGTCACCTTGTTTGCGCGCGGACCTCGGCCTGTGTCTTCCGCTCCGCGACCAGCCACTCCGGCGGCCGGGCCAGCAGTCGGTTGATCGCCGACGTGGTCAGCGCCTCGCCAACTCCGCCGCGGGCCAACCCGGAGTTGGAGATCCCCAGCTTGCGGGCCACCACCGGCCGCGGATGGGGTCCTTCGCGCCGCAGCGTCACCAACCACTCCGGCGGACTCTCCCGGAGCGCGGCCAGCTCGGTACGCGAGAGGGGAGCGTGCTGGAAAGCCTCCGGCGTCGCCGGCAGGTAGATCTCCAGCTTGGTGGCCGCGGTCAGGGGCTTCATGGTTTGCTGCTTCTTACCGGCGGTCACCGCGACAGCCTATCCGTCACCATGATTGCTTCAATCGAGGGAGAGCCGTGGGTTTCACCGTCGCCTACGTCCCCGGGGTGACGGTGAGCAAGTGGGCGCGGATCTGGGCCGAACGGGTCCGCGACGTTCCGCTGGAACTGCTCAGCATCACCGAACCCGAGCAGACGGCGGTCCTGCATGATGGCCGCGCCCAGATGTGCTTCGTGCGGGGGCCGGTCGAGCGCGCGGGCATGCACGTCATAGCGCTCTATACCGAAGTCGCGGTGATCGTGGTGCCCAAGGAGCATGCGGTCGCACTGTTCGACCAGGTCGCACTCGCCGACCTCGGGGATGAACGACGGGTAAGCAGCGAGGACATCCCCTCCTCGCTGGCGTTGGTCGCGGCCGGGCTGGGCATCGTCGTCGTTCCGCAGTCGATCGCCCGGCTGCACAGTCGCCGCGACCTGGTCTACCGGCCAGTCACCGACTGTCCGCCGACGCAGATCGGCCTGGCCTGGTTAGCGGACAACGACGAGAAGCACATTGAGGAGTTCGTCGGCATCGTCCGCGGGCGCACGGCGAACAGTTCGCGCTCGAGCCGGCCGGCCGAAGCATCTCCATCCCAGCCAAGCGCGGCACCCCGTGGCCGAACGCGCTCCAAGAATCGCCGGAAAGGCCGTTGAAGATAGGGACCAATTTAGCTCAATGACCGAGGTGAGTGCGGCCAACGTGAACGACCTCGACTTCGACCGACTGGACATCGCCGACGCGCATTTGCTTGCCCTACAAGACCCACCCCACCTGCATCGCGACCCGTTTGATTGGCTACTGATCAGCCAGGCCATGGTGGAGCAGTTGACCATTCTGACCGCTGACGGCGCCTTTGCGTCTTACGCCGTATCGGTGCTCGACACGCGCACCTAACGGCAACCCCGACTGTCATTACCAGGGGCTGGAACGCAGCGCGATCTCCGACGCCAGCTCAGCCGCTGCCTGTTCGGGAATCCAGTGCGTGACGTCGGCCAGCTCGACAAATCGGTAGTCACCGAGCACATAGCGCCGCGTGGCTGATGCCTGCGCGCGTCGCAAGGCGGTGTCGCCGGTGCTCCACACGAAGGTGGTCGGCACCTCCACGGGCGGGCAGTCGCGGTAGTCCGCAGCGCCCATCGCGCGGTACCAGTTCAACGCCGCCGTCAGCGCAGCGCGCTCGAGCAGCGGGTCGGTGCAGGCCCGCACCTGGTCCTCGCTCTGCCCACCGGTGGCGACCATAGCCCGCAGCCGCGTCCCGCCGTCGGCGAGCAGCAGATCCTCGGCTTTGCCCGGCTGCGCGAACAGCGTCATGTACTTCGAGGCTTCTTGCTGCTCCGCGTCGCTGCGCAGCGCCGCGGCGAAGGCGCTGGGATGCCCCACGCTGGCCGCCACGAGGCTGCTGACCCGGTGGGGATGACGGGCGGCCACCTGCCAGGCCACTGCGGCACCCCAGTCGTGGCCCACCACATGCGCCCACCCCACCCCCAGCGCATCGAGCAGGCCGACGACGTCAGCAACGAGGTGGCTCATCGCATAGTCCGCTACCCCAGTCGGACGTGCGCCGGCTGAGTAACCACGCTGGGCAGGCACGATGGTGCGCAGACCGGCCGCATGCAAACGCGGCACCACCGCGTCGTAGCAGCGCGGGTTCTGCGGAAACCCGTGCAGCAGCAGCACCGCCGGATCAGCGAGCTAGCCGCCGAGGTCCACGTCGAAGACCATGTCGCCGAACGTGACCCGCTGAGCCGCCATTACGGTCACGCTACTCCGCAGACGTCCGGCAGACCCGCCGCTGCGGGCGTAACGTCCTGCTCGATCGGTGATCATCTGTGGCGAAACAGAGGTGGATGGACCATGACAACAGGCTCCGGATCGACCAGCACACCGGCGGTGTCCGAGCCGGACGCACAGCACAACGCGGACCTCGCC
>JALYVL010000360.1 GCA_030853285.1 Actinomycetota bacterium
TTCGCGGGCGCCGTTGTGCAGGTTCTCCGCTGCGGCGTCGAAGGACATTTGCGTCCATAGTGGACGGTCGGAGTTGACCAGCGCGCGCAGCACGCCGTAGTAGAAGGCAGCGTCGGCCATGGTGTCCAGTACCGAAGGCCCCGCGGGCAGCACCCGGTTCTCGATCCGCAGATGCGGCGTGCCGCTGGAGGTGTCATACACCGGCCGGTTCCAGCGGTACACCGTCCCGTTGTGCATCTTCAGCTCGTGCAGGCCCGGAGTGCGCCCGGCGTCCAGCTCCGCCAGCGGGTCCTGGTCCGAGCACACCGGGAGCAGCGCGGGGAAGTACCGGGAGTTCTCTTCGAACAGGTCGAAGATGGAGGTGATCCACCGCTCTCCGAACCACACGCGCGGGCGCACACCCTGGTTGCGCAGCTCTGGCGAGCGGGTGTCGGTGGCCTGCTCGAATACCGGAATTCGGCTCTCGTGCCACAGCGCCCTGCCCGCAAGGAACGGCGAATTGGCAGCCAACGCCACCTGCACGCCGGCCAGGCACTGCGCCGCATTCCAGTGGGCGGCAAAAGCGTCCGGTTCCACCTGTAGGTGCAGCTGCACCGAGGTGCAGGCGGCCTCGGGCAGGATCGAGTCCGTGGTGATGGCCAGGCGCTCCGTCGTGCTGCCCGGCATCGGCACCCCGTCGATGGCGAGTTCGATGTCCTCGCCGCGCAGCGCGAAGATCTGCTGGTTCAGCAGGTCGTAGCGGGGGTTGTTGGACAGCCATTGGCGGTGGAAGTGCTCCTGGCGGAGGGTGGGCAACATCCCCACCATCACCAGGTGCCTGCCCTGCGCCTCGGCCTGCGCCTCGGCCGCGTTGAGTGAGGCACGCAGGTTGTGCTCCAGCGCGAGGGTCTCGTCGGTCTCGAACGGACGCGGCGCCACGTTGATCTCGATGTTGAACTGGCCCAGCTCGGTCTGGAAGTCGGGATCGGCGATCGCCGCGAGCACCTCAGCGTTGGCCATTGCCGGCTGCATGTCGTCGTCGACAAGGTTGAGCTCCACCTCCATCCCCAGCAGTGGCTCACCGGCCTCGAAGGCTCCGTCGGCCAACATCTGGGTCAGGGCGTCCAGACAGCGCTGGGCCTTGATGCGAAACTCCGCGCGGTCGGCGCGGCTGAACTCGCGGTGGTTGATGTTCTCGCCCATCTGACCTCCGGGTGCACGCGGCGCTGTGGAGCCAACGGTGCCATGCCGGGGGTGGGGATGCCGCACGCGGGTGGCAGGCAAGGATGTCCTCCGTGGCAACGATTATCGAGGCGAACGACCCGAGCGATCCCGTGTTCGACGACTTCCGGGCGCTCAATTCCTCGGATCGACGTCCGGACCTGCCCGACGGAAAGGGCCTGGTGATCGGTGAGGGGGTACTTGTCGCGCAGCGCCTGCTGGGTTCCCGGTTTGTCCCGCGCAAGTTGCTCGGCGTGCCGCGTCGACTGATCGAGCTGGCCGCGGAGCTGGTGGGGGTGGACGTGCCGTTCGTGCTGACGTCCGCGGAGGTGATGGCCGAGGTCGTCGGCTTCCACCTCAATCGCGGGGTGCTCATCTCGGCTGATCGGCCGCAGGCGCTGACCGTGGCCGAGGTGCTCGACGGCGCGCGGACGGTGGCGGTATTGGAGGGGGTCAACGACCACGAGAACCTGGGCGCGATGTTCCGCAATGCGGCCGGCCTGGAGGTGGACGCCGTGCTGTTCGGCGAGCGCTGCGCCGATCCGCTGTATCGCCGCGCGGTTCGGGTGTCGATGGGCCACATCCTGCGGGTGCCCTTCGCCCACGTGCCGGACTGGCCCCGCGGGTTGCAGCTGCTGAGGGAGAGGGGTTTCCAGCTGATCGCGCTCACCCCCGACTCGTCGGCGTTGCCGCTGTCTCAGGCGATGGCGGCGGAGAAGGTGGCGGTGCTGCTGGGTGCGGAAGGGCCGGGCTTGCGCGAGCACACGATGCGCGCCACCGACGTCCGGGCCCGGATCCCGATGGCGCCGGGCACCGACTCGCTCAACGTGGCCACTGCGGCGGCCCTGGCGTTTTATGAGCGCGTGCGATGACGCTGGTGCTCCGCGTCGGCGGCGGTGTGGAAGGCATGGAGGGCACGGCAGGGCTGGAGTTGCTTGTCCCCGAACTCGCCGAGTGGGCCACGGTGAGTGCGGCCGTGGGATCAACGACAGGGGAGGCCCGCACCATCGTCCGGCTCCGCGCTGAGCAGCTGGCTGCGCGCTACGCAGCCGCGTTGCACGTCGAGGTCGCGGTGATCGACGACGCCGAGGTTCACGTCTTCGGCGCGCACGAGCCGACGCCCTGGCTGACCGGATTGACGATTGCGGTCTTCACCGCGGTCTTGGTGCTGGTCGCCCTGCTGGTGCTGGGCACGCAGCTGGCGGCGATCAACCCGTTGCTGGCGGTGGCAGCCAACGTGCTGGTGGTCGGCGGTGTGGCGCCCTCGGTGTGGATGTGTCGACGGGTAC
>JALYVL010000361.1 GCA_030853285.1 Actinomycetota bacterium
GTGAGGAGGCCGTCGCGATCAACCAGCGTTCCGACGTGTGCGCCGTGCCTGCCGCCGGCGTCGTCGCCGAGGCCATGGTGGCGCTGGTGCTGGCGCAGGCCACGCTGGAGAAGTTCGGCGGCGACTCCGTAACGGAAACCATACGCAACCTCGCGGGTTACCTCGATGGACTGCACCGGTGAGCGAGCGAAGCGCCGTGGGGGTACGGCAGTGCCCGGTGGCCGTCTTGGTCGGGCCACCCGGTGCCGGGAAGTCCACTGTGGCCCGGGCGCTTGCGGAACAGCTCCAGCTGACCGCATACGACACGGATGCCGCTGTGGAGGGCCTAGCCGAACGCAGCATCTCCGACATCTTCACCACCGACGGCGAGGCAGTGTTCCGAGCGCTGGAGGAGCGGGCCGTCGCGGAGGCGCTGCGCAGGCAGCGCGGGGTCGTGGCCCTCGGCGGCGGCGCCGTGCTTTCCGCGGTCACCCGCGCCGCCCTGGCCGGGCACACCGTGGTGTTCCTCAACGTGGGCATGGCGGACGGGGTGCGTCGCTCGGGGCTGTCCAGCGCCCGTCCTTTGCTTGCCGGGGTCAACCCGCGCTCCACCTTCAAGCTGTTGCTCGATGCTCGGCTGCCGTTGTACCGGGAGGTGGCCACCGTCGAGGTGCTCACCGACGGACGTGACATCGCCGAGGTCGTCGCCGACGTCGCTGCCGCATTGCCGGCTACATCGAGGAGTGAGCAAGCGTGAGTGAACCCGTCCGCATCCGCGTCAACGCCGAACGTCCCTACGACGTCATCGTCGGACGAGGGCTGCTCGGCGAGCTCACCGACGAGCTGCGCGGGACAACCACGGCGGCAATCATCCATCAGCCGTCGCTGATCGCCACCGCGGAAGCAATCCGCGAGGCGCTCATCGAGGCCGGCGTCGACGCCCACCGGGTGGAGATCCCCGACGCGGAGGACGGTAAGGACCTCGCAGTCGCGGGATTCTGCTGGGACGTGCTGGGGCGCATCGGACTCAACCGCCGCGATGCCGTGATCTCCCTCGGCGGCGGTGCGGCCACCGACCTCGCCGGGTTCGTCGCCGCCACCTGGATGCGCGGCGTGCGGGTGATCCACGTGCCCACCACGCTGCTGGCCATGGTGGACGCCGCGGTGGGCGGCAAGGCCGGAATCAATACCGAAGCGGGCAAGAACCTGGTCGGATCCTTCCACGAGCCCGCCGCGGTGCTGGTGGACTTGATGACGCTGGAGACTCTGCCGCGCAACGAGATCATCGCCGGGATGGCCGAAATCATCAAGGGCGGGTTCATCGCCGACCCGGGCATTCTCGAGCTCATCGAAGCCGATCCCGGGGCTGCGGTGGACCCCACCGGGGAAGTCCTCGGGGAGCTGGTGCGGCGCAAGATCCAGGTCAAGGCGGACGTCGTCTCCGCCGACCTCCGCGAGTCCGATCTGCGCGAGGTACTGAACTACGGCCACACCCTGGCGCATGCCATCGAACGCCGGGAACGCTACCGCTGGCGCCACGGTGCGGCGGTGTCGGTGGGTCTGGTGTTCGCCGCCGAGCTCGCCCGCCTCGCCGGACGCCTGGACGACGCCACAGCCAACCGACACGCGTCCGTGCTCGCCTCTGTGGGCCTGCCGATCAGCTACGACCCCGACGCGCTGGGCGAACTGCTGGATGGCATGCGCACCGACAAGAAGAACCGCGCGGGCATGCTGCGGTTCGTGGTGCTCGACGGCCTGGCCAAACCCGGCCGTCTCGAAGGTCCCGACCCTGCCCTGGTCGCCGCCGCCTACTCCGCGGTGGCCCGGACCGAGCGCCCAGCTGGTGGAGGAGTGCTGCTGTGACTGTGCAGGTACTGGGTGGGGCCAACCTCGGGCGCCTCGGCAGACGTCAGCCGGAGGTCTACGGCACCACCACGCACGACGAGCTGGCCGCGCTGTGCGTGCGCACCGGCAATGAGTTGGGTCTGCCGGTGCAGGTGCGCCAGACCGACAGCGAAGCGGAGCTGCTGGGCTGGATCCACGATGCGGCCGATGCCGGGGATGCTGTGGTGCTCAACGCCGGGGCATGGACGCACACCTCTATCGCGCTCCGCGACGCCTGCGCGGAGCTGACGGCGCCGCTGATCGAGGTGCACATCAGCAACGTGCACGCGCGTGAGGACTTCCGGCAGCACTCCTACCTCAGTGCGGTCGCCACCGGAAGCATCGTCGGCCTCGGCAGCGCCGGGTACGTGCTGGCGCTGCGTTACATTGCGGAGAGTCAGAACTCACACTGAGGGTTCCCGGCTGGCCGGGCGGCGGAACGTCGCGCGATCGGGGCGGGCGATCCGGCCCAACATCATGCCGATGAGCGCCGGGATGAAGATCAACAGAGCCGTGAAGGCGCCGCCGCCGATGACGTTCCCGGCCAGCGCGGAGGTGCCGACAGAGTCGATGAACAGGCGTTCTACCGCCCAACCGAGCAAGCCGGCGAGCGGGCCCGCGAGG
>JALYVL010000362.1 GCA_030853285.1 Actinomycetota bacterium
CCGCACCAGCGTGTCCAGCCGCACCCGCGCGCGGTAGCCCTCGCTGATCACGTCCGCCACCGAACTGTTCGATCGCAACGACTCCCGCGCCGCAGACAAACGCGCTGTCGCGTCATCGATTGCCTCCAGCAGTGCCGCGTCGTTGGCCTCGCACATGGCCCGCACCAGCTCGGGGCGGGTGGCGGCAACCCTGGTGCCGTCGCGGAACGACCCCGCTGCCAGGCTCAATGCCAGCTCCCCGCCGTCACCACCCACGCCGGCCAACACCGCGGCGAGCACGTGGGGCAGATGCGAAATCTTGGCCACGGCCGCGTCGTGCTCAGCGGCGGCGGCAGGCACCACGTGGGCGTGGCAGTCCAGCGCGAGCTGCGCGACCAGCTGCCATACCCCGACGTCCAGCCCATCGTCGGCGGCAACCACCCACGCAGCGTCGCGGAACAATCCGGCCTCGCTCGCCGCCCATCCCGACTGCGAAGTCCCCGCCATGGGGTGACCACCGACGTAGCGCGCGGACAATCCGTGCCGTGCCACCGCTTGCGCAACAGCAACTTTCACGCTGACGGCATCGGTGAGGGCGCACCCCGGGGCGTGTTCGGCGACGGCGGCCAGCACCGGCTCCACCGCGGTCATCGGGACGGCAACGAGCACCAAAGCATCCTCGGCGGCGGCACGACGCAAGGTGGCGGCCAGGTCGCTGCTCACGGCGAACCCTTCCGCCGCGGCGACGCCGGAACGGTTGTAGCCAAAGGTCTCGCGCCCGGCCGCGGTGGCTGCCCGTAATACCGACCCGCCGATCAGCCCCAGGCCCAGCACGCACACCGGCACACTCATTGCTTCATCACGCTCCCTCAGCTTCGGGCACCAGCACTGCACTTGGTACAGCATGAGGGGTCGGCGAGGCATCGAAAAGCGGCTACCGTGACCGTCATGTCCGAGCAGCGCGGGTCCAAGAGCAAGACGACGCAGGACGACTCCGATGACGACCACGAGGGCTCCGCCATTGCCGTGGTGCGCGAGGAAGGCCAGTGGCGCTGTACTGCGCTGAGTGCAAAGACGTTGACGAGCCTGTCGGCCGCGGTCACCGAGCTACGTGAGCTGCGCAGCGCCGGAGCTGCCTTTGGACTGCTGGACGTGGATGGTGAGTTTTTCCTCATCGTGCGGCCCGGCCCGCAGGGTGTGCGGCTGCTGCTCTCGGATGCCACCGCGGCGATCGACTACGACATCGCCGAGGACGCGCTGGATCAGCTGCACGTCGATGTGCCGGACCTTGACGACGACGAAGTGGACGACACCGAGCCGTGGCCCGAGGGCGAGCTCGGCCTGCTCGACGATCTCGGGCTGCCGGAGACGGTGCTGAACATCATCGTCAGCGAGAGCGACCTCTACCCGGATGAGCAGCTCGCCATGATTGCCGAGCGTTGCGGGTTTGCCGACGAGCTCGCGGCAGCCGTCGACGCGTTCGGTCGGTGAGTGTCGACGACGAAGGCATGATCCGCGTCGCGCTGGCCGCCGCGGCCGACGTTACCGCTGAGGATGTCCCGGTCGGCGCGGTGGTGTTCGACGCGGCCGGACAGGAGCTCGCGCGCGCTGCCAACGCCCGCGAGGCGCTGGCGGACCCGACTGCGCACGCCGAGATTCTGGCGCTGAGGTCGGCGGCCGCCGTGCACGGGGACGGCTGGCGGCTGGAGGGCGCCACCCTGGCCGTCACGCTGGAGCCGTGCACCATGTGCGCCGGGGCGGCGGTGGCTGCCCGCGTCGCGCGAGTGGTGTTCGGCGCGTGGGAACCACGCAGTGGTGCGGTCGGCTCGCTGTGGGACGTAGTGCGTGATCGTCGCCTCAATCATCGCCCGCAGGTGCGCGGCGGAGTGCTGGAGCAGGACTGCGCGGCGCTGCTGGAAGCCTTCTTTGCCAAGCGGCGCTAACGGCCCGCTGCACCGATTCGGTCACGTCCGTACCGTGAGGTTGGGCGCGGTCACCGCGTCAGTATCAAGGTACAAGCCCACTGCACCACCATGGAGGTTGACGATGAGCGCGATCGACAAGGCAAAGAACAAGGCCGAAGAGTTGCTCGGCAAGGCCAAGGAAGCGGTCGGCGGCGCGACCGGCAACCACGAGCTCAAGAACGAGGGCAAGGGCGACCAGGGCTCGGCCAACGTCAAGCAGGGCGGCGAGCACGTCAAGGACGCGGCCGGCGACGCCAAGGACAAGCTGACCGGCAATTGATGTTCGTTTGTGCCGGATGACCCGCCCGGCAGCCGGGCCGGTTGAGCCTCCCGACCTACCGATAGGGTGGGTTCGGGGGGCTTACCTGTCTGCGGCGAGCGTCGGCTGGTTGAAGGATCGGAGTGGACGATTTCGGTTCAGCCCGCAGAGCCGGCGGATGCCGTGCTGGCTCGACGTGCCGGCGACGGTGACCTTCCCGCCTTCGAGCTGCTGGTGCGTCGCTACTCCGACCGGGTGTTCGCGCTGGCCCTGCGCATGCTCGA
>JALYVL010000363.1 GCA_030853285.1 Actinomycetota bacterium
AGCAACTTGCGGTGCTTCTTCTTCGACATCCGCTTGCGGCGCTTCTTGATCACTGAACCCATGTGGGCTTGTCCTCGCTGTCTGTATGTCGTTCAAGTCATGACGCCCGCGTCCTCGACAACCGGCGCCAACTGAGCGCCACCTTACTAGGCGGGGCCGTCGTTGGAGAACCGCGGTCGGTGGCCGGCGGTGATCGGCCAACCCGCCCGGCGTGCTCAGCCCGCGTCGAAGTACGCCGTCTCCAGGTAGGAGTGCACAGCCTCGGCCCGCACCCGAAAGGACCTGCCGACCCGCACAGCAGGCAGCTCACCGCTGTGCACCAGGCGGTACACCGTCATCTTGGACACCCGCATCACCTTCGCCACCTCGGCGACGGTGAAGAATTGCGTGTCACCCAGCGTCGGGGCGGCGTCATCCCCGAGCCCGGCTGAGCTCTTGTTCTTCGGTGGACCGTTGCGTTGCGGGCCCGGTAGATCTGCAGACATGTGGTTACCGACTTCCGGCACGTGTCGCGCCGTCGGGCTTCCCCTCCGACGGAACGGACACGCACGTGCTGGGGTGAGCCTAGCGGGACAAGTGGGGTTTGTGTGATGGGAGTCGATCAAACCTGATGCTTGGCTCCCACCTGGACCGAACGATCGTGCGCCGCAACGATGGCCGCGAAGAACGCGGAGCGCAGCCCGTGCTCCTCCAGCGCCCGCACGCCGGCGCTGGTGGTCCCGCCCGGGGAGGTGACCGCCTCACGCAGCAGTACCGGGTGCTGGTCGGACTCGCGCAGCATGGTTGCCGCCCCCAACACCGTCTGGTTGACGAGATCGGCGGCCACCCCTCGGGATACCCCGAGGTGCACACCGGCCTCGATCATGGCCTCCGCCATGAGGAACACGTACGCGGGACCAGATCCGGACAGTGCGGTCACCGCGTCCTGCTGACTCTCCGGGATTCGCACCACGCAGCCGACCGCGGTCATCAGCTGCTCAGCCAGATCGAGGTGCCTGTCTTCCGCGTGCCGGCCGGCGGAGATAGCACTCATTGCCGCGCCGATGACCATCGGAGTGTTCGGCATCACCCGCACCACCGGCGTGCCCGCGGGCAGCCGGCGCTCGAACAGCGAGGTGGGCAGCCCGGCGCAGAGCGAAATCACCAACGTGTCCGCGCGCACAGCAGACAGCTCATCCAGCAGGGCATCGATGTCCTGCGGCTTGACCGCCACCACCACGACCTCCGCCTGCTCGGCCGCGACTGCGGGGGTCACGGCGGCGATGCCATACCGGTCCTCCAGCTCCTCGCAGCGCGCGGTATATCGCTCGCTGAACGACAACTCGCCAGGCTGGTGTCCCGCCCGGAGCAGCCCCGCCAGCAGCGCCTCGCCGATCGTGCCCGCACCCAGCACCGCGATTCGTGTCATGGCACGCAGCGTGCCACGCGGAGCGCGCGATCGACGATCAGGAGGCTTCGACGCGGGGCTTCGCGGGCGCCAAGGCCAACTGGCGTGCCTGGCACACCAGGGCACCGTTCGCGTCGATCACGGTGGCATCACCGTCGAACCAGGTGGCACCGACCTTGCTGGTGCTCATCTGCACCCGAAGCCACCCCGGCGCCGGCCGCCCCCGCAGCAGCGCGGTCAGCTGCACCGTTGGCGCCCAGCCGAGACGACCGAGGTTCAGCGTCACCGGCGGCGAGACATCGCCCGCCATCAGCGCGAACAGCGCATCGGGGGCCTCCCCCATGGGTTTGACCCACAAGCGAATGGCCGGGTCGGCACCGACCTCGCCCCGCAGGAAGGCCGCGCTCGCGGGATCGACGCGAAGCTCGCACACCGTAGCGACGTGCACGATCTTGCCGAGCGCATGCGCGCTCACATCCACCGCGTCCGCCGGCGGCGCCACCGACATGCTCTGCATCGGGTGTTCGCGCTCGAAGGCGGCCACCCCGGACTCGGCCGGCCCCAGAGTCACCGTGGCCCGAACCGCACTGCGGCCGCCCTGGCACAGCTCGACGTCCACAAGGGACACCGTGCGGCCCCGCCTGCGCAGCACCGTGCTCAGCTCGACCTCTCCGGGTTCGGGTGGGCTGAGGTAGTTGGCGCTCACGGCGAGCGGTTGCACGTCGGCCGACTGCGCACCGAGTGCGTGCCGAGCCGCGTTGGCACACAAGGCCAGCAGCAGCCCACCGTGCGCCTTCGGGCCGATCGTCCATGCGGTGCCCAGCGTGGCCACGTAGTTCTGGGTGCCCGACTGGTCGTCGCTGCGCAAGCGCAGCGCGAGAGCTTCAGTGAACGGAGCGCTCGTCACACTCACGGAACCGGCCGCAGTCTCGTCCATTCGGTATCCCTATCACGGCGCGCTGCCGTCACCGCGCGAGGTGCGCGCGGGCAAAGGCCAACGACTCCGCCAGCATGGCCGTGCGGTCGCGGCGGGTGCGGGCCGACTGGGAGTTGATCTCCAGCACCGCGACCCCGTCGAAGTCGCTCGCGGC
>JALYVL010000364.1 GCA_030853285.1 Actinomycetota bacterium
GGTGCAGAGCGCCAACGGCTCGCGCAAGCTGGGACCGACCGCGCCGGTATCGGTCGATGCGGTGGCCAAGGCGGTCGCGGAACTCGGTGACACGACGGCCGTCCGCGCTGTCAGTGCGGTACGCGACCACGCCAAGCAGGCCGCAGCGGCCCGGGTGGCCGAGCTCAGCGCCGAGCTGGAACGAGCCCGGGACGCGCTACGCGAACTCGAGCACGGCAAGCATTAGAAGATCCACACGCCCCAGGTGCCGGGTTTGACACCCATCGGCAGCGTGGCGTAGTCCAGCAGCACCACGGGCGGTGCCAGGACCAGCAGCCAGGTCTGTGGCAGAGGGAGCAGCGCGCGCCACGGCCACCGGGCCGCAATGGCCAGCGCGCCCATCACCACCAACGGGAACGACGTCATCGCCAGTACCCGAGAGTGGTCCGCAGACAGCGTCGCACTGGCGAACCACAACAGGACAGCCACGATCAGGCCCACCCGTTGCTGAGCCGTCCAGCCGCCCCAGGAGTCGTACAGCGCCTTGAGCGCGAACCCCCACAGTCCCGCCAGCGCCGACCACACCAGCAGCGGTGCATTCGCGCCTGCAGAGCCAAGCAGGCCGGAGAACACGTCCCACCGCTCCAGGTAGGACAGCCGTGAGCCGGAGCCGGCGCCCACGGTGCGCAGGTAGGCCTCCAGCGCCAGCTTGCCGATGACGGCGCCGCCGATCAGCTGCGCCGCGCGCGGACGCAGTCCCGCCGAGCGGGCCAGTTGGGGGAGCAGGGCGACCATGAGCAGGCCAACGCCAATCTGCTCGAAGTCCTGGAACCCGGCCAGCATCCCCGCGGCGAGCTGCCACCCCGGTCGGCGACCCATGGTGACCAGCACCGCTACCCAGGCCAGCACGGAGAAGGCGTCGTACATGCCGATCCACAGCAGCAGGACGGCTGCCACCGGAGCCAGCGCCACAATCGCGCAGGCCACGAGCCCGCTTTCACGGCCGAGCCGTCGGCACAACCACGTGGCGAGCCAGGTCGCCGAGACGAGCAGACACACGAGGTGCAGCGCCAGATAGACCCCGGTGCCGTGGACGGGCAGCAGCCGGTAGACGATCTGGCCGAGGGGCTCACGCAAGATGTACTGGCTGTCCGTCGGCAGCGGGGCAGTCGGCCACCCTCGCGCGGTGGACTCGAACAGCGCCAGGTACGGGACCTTGCCCGGCCCCGTTCGCCACAGCACCCACAGGCCGACCGCGAGGCATGCCCCGAACAGCCCGACGAGCCGGATGCGCGAAAGCCTGCGAAGATCGGTCCCGAGAGCCGGGCCTACCGCGTGCTCAGGGGGAGCCGGGTCGGTGGCCGTGGTCATTGGCTCGATGTTTGCCGAAATTGCTGAGTGCGTCCTGAGCATTGCCTGTCAATTGGTTGAGAGTGCAGGTAGGAACGGTACTGACCATTCCCATGTCCCCAGGAGGCACGAATGCTTGATCCCACCACCGACCCCGCCGAGCTCGGCCTGGACCCGCGGCGGTTGCAGCGGATCGAGCGTCATTTCGCCACCTACGTCGAGAACGACGTGCTCGCCGGGTGGCAGGTCGCCGTTGCCCGCCACGGCAGGCTTGCCTACACCGCCACGTGTGGGCACCGGGACCGCGAGGCGGGATTGCCGGTGGAGCAGGACACGCTGTGGCGGATCTATTCGATGACCAAGCCGATCACCTCGGTCGCGGCACTGTCCCTGCTGGAGGAGGGCGCGTTCGAGCTCACCGACCCGGTGAGCAAGTACCTTCCGTCCTTCGCCGATGTCCGGGTGTGGTCCGGGGGTACGCCGCAGGCACCGCAGACCGTGCCTGCCGTGGAACCGATCCGGATGTGGCACCTGCTCAGTCACACCTCGGGGCTGACGTACGGCTTCATGAACACGCACCCGGTCGATGCGCTCTACCGCGCGCACGGCTTCGACTTCGGCAACGCCGGTGGCCGCGACCTCGCCACCTGTGCCGACGAATGGGCGCAGCTGCCCTTGCTGTTCCAGCCGGGGACCCAGTGGGCGTATTCGGTGGCCACCGATGTGCTCGGTCGGGTGCTGGAAGTGCTGGCGGGCAAGCCATTGGACGCGGTGCTCACCGAGCGGGTGCTCGCGCCGCTGGGCATGACCGAAACCCGCTGGTGGGTTGATGAGCCCGAGGCCGGACGCCTCGCCGCGCTGTACACCCCGCACCCGGAGACCGGTGCCGCGACGCGGCTGGACTCCGTCGGGTTGGCGGCGCTGCGGGCACCGGCGATGCTCTCCGGCGGAGGGGGCATGGTGTCCACCGCTTCGGACTACTTGCGGTTCGCCGAGATGCTGCGTCGCGGCGGTGAGCACGAAGGAGTCCGCGTGCTGGGTCCCCGAACCCTGGCCTACGCCACCCGCAACCACCTGCCCGGCGGGTACGACCTGGCATCCTTCGGCAGCGGTCAGTTCTCCGAGGTGGCCTACGCCGGGGTCGGCTTC
>JALYVL010000365.1 GCA_030853285.1 Actinomycetota bacterium
GAGTAATTCTGGGTCGCCCTACGATTTCTGAACGCGCACTGCCTGATCGCTGATAGTCGGGACGCAGTTGAGAAAGTCCCGGGCCACCGTTTTCGGCACCTTGCCTAGCCACGCCTCCGTGATCAACTCCGCCAGCAGCTCGCGGCTTGCCTTACTGACGTTGACAACGACGCACGACAACCGCTTCCCCCAGTAGACCTCCCCGCAGACCTCGGGGTTGTTGGCGACCGCAGCGCGGATTTCGTGCTCGTCCAGCATGATTCGGATGTGCTCGTCGTCGGGCACGGTGGCGTAGACCTTGCCGCGCACCCGGGAGGCCGCCGATCACATCCCAGCCGCTCCTTGCACATAGGCCTCACGGATACGGGCGTACGTGGCGCACCGACAGATGTTGCGCAAAGTGTCCAAATCGGACTCCGTGACTTTTCTGCCTTCCTTCTTAACCTTCTTCACCAGCGCGACCGCGGCCATGATCTGCCCGGGCTGGCAGTAGCCGCACTGCGGCACGTCCCGGTCGATCCAGGCTTGCTGCATGGGGTGCAGAGGTTTGCCGACGGTGGCCGGCAGGCCCTCGATGGTGGTGATCTCGTCGGTGGGCTTGATCTGTCCCACCGGCACGGAGCAGGGGTTGAACGCCAGGCCGTTGATGTGGGAGGTGCAGGCCTTGCAGACGTCGAGTCCGCACCCGTACTTGGGTCCGTGGATGCCGAGGATGTCGCGGAGGACCCAGAGCAGCCGGACGTCGTCCTCAACGTCGACCGAGACTGGTTTGCCGTTGACCGAAAATGTATGTGTGGACACGAGTTCTCCTTCGCAGGGAGGGATCGGATGGTCGGGGGCCCGCTCAGCGGGTGAAGTTGAGTCCGTCAGTCGGTGAGGGCGGCAGCGGCGGCACAAAGACGTACGGCTCGAACGCCAGCGGATCGTTGTGGTTGATCGGGAAGCTCGTCGGGAGCTTGCCGGTGGCCCTGGCGTACGCACACGCGACCGCCGCCTTCGCGGCAGCCACCCCGAACTCGCCCGCCCCACCCGGGTTGCCGGTGGTGGGCGGCATGACGATGACCTGGACCTCGGGCGGGGTGTTCCACTCGCGGGTGTAGTAGTACTGGTCCCAGCTGGCCTCGAGGAACGCACCGTTCTTCAGGTGCAGGCTCTCGGTGAACACCTGCGCGATCCCGTCGTTGATCCCGCCTTCCATCTGGGCTTGCAGGCCCAGCGGGTTGATCGCGAGCCCGGCGTCGATGGCGAAGACCACCTTGGTCACCCGCGGACCGGTCGTAGCCTCCTTCAGGCCCGGGATCGTTCGGTTGACCGTCGCGGGGGTGTTGTCGACCTCCACCAGGCACGCGGTAGCACCCTTGTACTCGGTGTGGATCGCGATGCCCTGCGCGGTGTTCTTGGGCATCCTCTTGCCCCAGTTGCCGACGCTGGCGACCTTGTCGAGCACCGCCCGGGCGCGGTCGTCCTTGACCAGCTGCTGGCGCAGGGCGAGCGGATCCTTGCCCATGCTGTTGGCGATCTGGTCCATCATCAGCTCGACCGCGCAGACCACGTCGGGGTTGTAGAGGTTGCGGGCGCTGCCGGTGGCGAAGTCGTCGTACTTCATCGTCTCGTTCAGCAGCTGGGTGACGACGCCGACGTTGTAGGGGACGTTGGCGGTGGTCAGGAACACCGTCTGGGAGAATCCCAGCTCGTTGCCCAGCCCCGCAGGGGGCAGAATCGCCGCAGCGGCTGTGATCGACTCGCCGAAACCTTGGGTGAAGTCGGTGGCCACGCTGGTGTGTCGCTGCTCGAAGGTGAGCACGTTGCCCAGCAGGTGAGTGGCGCGGATCCGTGAGGTGCACATCGGGTGTGTCCGGCCGGCCCTGAACTCGTCGGCTCGGTGCCACATCAATCTGACCGGTACGCCCATCTTCTGCGACGCCTCGGCAGCCTCGACGACGACGTCGGAGAACATCCGCCGCCCGAACGCTCCACCACCCTGCATCACATGCGCTTTCACTGCGGTGATCGGCAGGCCCAGCTTGGCCGCAACGTTGCCCTGGGTGAGGATCGGCGACTGCATCGACGACCACACCTCAGCGCTACCGGGGCGCACGTCGGCGATAGCGTTCAGCGGCTCGAGCGCGGAGTTGCTTCGAAAGTTGAACGTGAACGCGGCCTCCACCGTACGAGTCAGCAGCGGCACCTTCGGCACGACCAACGGGATCTCGGCACCCTTGAGCTTGGCCAAGATGGTGGCGTCGGACTCGCCGTCGACGGTTCCCGGGTTCCACGTCACGTTCAGCGCGTTCACGGCGTCGATACACTGCCCGAAGGTTCTGCCCCGCACCGCAACGCCGGTGGAGATCATCTCCACGTGGGTGATCCCCGGCATCGCCTTCACCTCGGCGGCGTTGGCGACGCTCTTCGGGGTGCCCTTGATCGTCGGCGGACGGCAGACCATGGTCGGCAACGCGGTGGGCATCACCATGTCC